>DASVVI010000894.1:0-5061 GCA_036386635.1 Longimicrobium sp. | reverse complement strand
CAGCATCTCGCGGTTGTTCTTGGCCATCGGCACCGGCGCGGGCACCACGGTGGGCGTGCCGCCGAGCGCGACGATCTTGTCGGCCAGCAGGGCGGCGTGGCCCAGCTCGTCCGGGATCTCGGCCTCAAAGAAATCGCGCAGTTCCTGCCGGTTCGGGCCCGTCACCAGCGCCGCGTACGTCCGGTACAGGATCACGGCCTGGTATTCGGCCGCTAAGTCCTCGTTCAAACCGTCGATCAGATCCTTCACGTCCGACATTGTTCCTCCAACTTTGAGCGTTTGTGGTTCGAGTCCGGTGAGTCCTAAGTCCTAAGTGCTAAGTGCTGAACCAACCTCACTTGGCACTTAGGACTTAGGACTTAGCACTTCCTTACGGCACCACCTCGCGGCGCTCCTCAGCCGACCGATACGCGGCCTCCACCAGCCGCAAAAGCTGCACGTGCTCGCGGGCGGACGAGTCGGGCGGCTGCTCGCCGCGGACGACCTCCACGAAGTGCTGGAGCTCGCTGCGGTACGAGGCGGTGAAGAGGTTCTCGCGGCCCGGGGGGAGCTGCGGGGTCACCTCGGTGAGGCCCGTGGACATCTCGCGGCACACCGCCAGCGGCGAGAGGGAGGCGGAGCCGGCCGAGCCGAGCACGTGCAGGAACTGGCGGTCGCGCGCGGAAAGCAGGTTCCAGCTCGCCTCCAGGTTGATCACGCGGTCGCCCTCCAGACGCAACAGGAGGGCCGCGGCGTCCTCCACCTCGCTGCCGGCCGGGCGGTGCATCTGGGCCGAGATGCGCTCGGCTTTCGGGTGGTCCAGGATCCAGAGCGCCAGGTCGAGCATCTGGATGCCGAGGTCCATGAAGGCGCCGCCGCCCGCCGCGGCCTTGCTCTCGCGCCAGGTCCGGCCGCGCGGCTGCGCCCGGTTCAGCCACCCCGCCTTGAGGTAGAAGACGTCGCCCAGCTCGCCGCTCTGCACGAATGAGCGGATGGCGCGGGCGTCCGCGCGGAAGCGCTGGTTCATGGCCACCTGCAGCCGCCCCTCGGCGCCCTCCTCCGCCAGCACCCGCTCCACCCCGGCCGCGGTGAGGGCGAGCGGCTTCTCGCAGAGGACGAACTTCCCCGACCGTAACGCATCCAGGACGTTGTCCTCGTGGCGGTTGCTGGGGGTGCAGACGACCACGGCGTCCACCGTGTCGTCGGCCAGGACGTCGTCAGTGTCGCGCGCGCCGCTCGCGACGCCGAAGCGCTCGGCGATGGTGCGGGCGGTGCGCGGGTCCTTGTCCACGACGGCGGTGACCTCGACGCCGCGCATGCGGGTGAGGATGGGTAGGTGCACCACCTGCGCGATGGCGCCGGCGCCCAGCACCGCCACGCGTACGTTGCCGCGGGCGTTCACGGGCGCACCTCCTCGGGCGCGCGGCGCTCGGGGAGGACGATGCTCCCGCCGACCCCCGCCCCGAACCAGTTGACGCCGCCGGCCAGCACGGCGCGCGCCTCGCCATGGATGCGGAGGCGGCCGATGGGGAACTCCACGCCGGCCATGGCGTTGAGCCCCGGTGTGATGGCGTCCAAGATCTCTTCCACGAAGGTGTTGTCGATGAAGTCGCCGCCGCCGTTCACCAGGTGGAGCCCGGCGCCCAGCCCCACGTACGGCTGCACCCGCAGCGGCCCGCCCACCAGATACCGCGCATCGAGGTCGATCGAGAGGTCGCTGATGTCCACCTCGCCCAGGTCCAGCCCCGGGCAGGGGGTGCCGCCCGCCTCACAGAGATCCTCCACCCGCTGGCGTACATGGCTGACCTCCTGGTCGCGCAGCTCCGTGGCCCAGAAGGTCATGGAGGGCGACACCCGCACCCGCGGTGCCAGCCTTCCCAGGTACGCGTTCAGGTGGACGCCCGTCGTGGCCTCACTGCGCGCCGGCACCACCTGGTACAGCGTCGCCCCGAACCCCTGGAACTCCAGCGCGCGCAGCCCGAACTGCTGGGCGGCAGCCGGGGCCGCGGCGAGCAGCGCGAGGGCGAGGGAGATGGGCGCGGCGCGTAGCATGGAGAAGAAGTGCGTTAGTGCGTTAGTGCGTTAGTGCGGCCCTTCATTTGTCATCCTGAGGGAGCCGCCTAACAGAAGACAGCCGCACACCCAGGCTCCTGCGGCGACCGAAGGATCCAGCCGGCGAGGCAAGAGGCCCGAGCCGCACGCCAGACCCCTCGGTACGCGCAGTAGATCCTTCGCTCCGCGCCGGGCATCTCGGACGTGGATAGGGCGGTGCGGCGCGTCGCTCAGGATGACAAAAGGTCCCCTGAGCGCACTCACGCACTAACGCACTTCCGTTCAGTAGACTTTGCGGATCTCCGTCCCCGGATAGTACGCGCGCAGGATGGTGCGGTAGTCCTGGCCGGCGCGGGCGCGGCCCATGGCGCCTACCTGGCACATCCCGATCCCGTGGCCCCACCCGCCGCCTTCGATGACCACGCCGCCGTCCGGAGACATGCGGGCGTCGAACTTGGAGGAGTTCAGGATGCCGCCGCGCATCGGCGTCAGGATCCAGCGGACGCGGTCCTTGCCGACGGTGAAGCGCCCGGCATCCGTGTCGATGGTCATCGTGCGCACGCGGCCGGAGGGGGTGCGCGTGAGGACGCGCATGTCGGTCACCCGCGTGATGCGGCGCCCGCGCAGCGAGTCGGCCAGCGTCTTGTTGAGCGTAGAGACCAGCTCCGGACCCGTCCACCGCTCCGTCCACGTGAAGCGCGACGAGCTGCGGTCGAACGCCTCGCCCGTCGCGGGGTTCACGTCCACCACCGAGACGAGGTACGGGATGGGACCCTCGTTCCACACCTCGTCGATGGCGGCGGTGCGGCCGGCACAGGTGGAGTGGTAGTAGGCGACGATCGGCTGCCCGTTGTACTGCATCACCTCGCCCACCGTCCCGAGCACGGCCTCGGAGATCAGCGGCGTCTCGCCCGTGACGCCGCCGTACACCTGGTCCTCGACGGTCGCGTACACGTCGAAGCCCTGCGCGCTGCGGCGTCCCAGGTAGCGGACGGCGTAGGTGCGCGCGGCGACGGCCTGCGCCTTGGCGGCTTCCACGATCTCCGGCGTGACCAACCCGAGCTCCTTCGGCACCACGCCGAGGAGGTAGCTCTCCATGTCCAGGCGGTTGACGAGCGTGATGCCGCCGCGCGGGCTCTGCTGCACCATGAAGACGCCGCGGTACGGCTTGTTGCGCAGGCGCAGGATCCCCTCGGGCGCCTCGACCGTCAGCGGCGCGCGAAGGCCGGCCTGCGTGCGCCCGCCGCTGGTGCGCAGGCTGATGCCGTCGGCGCCCGAGGAGAAGCGCACCGTCTCGCCCGCGCTCACCCGCGCCACCTCGCGTCCGTCCGCGGAGCGCACCACAAAGCGGTCGTCCGCGCCGACCTCCACCGATGCGCTGTCCACCACCAGCCCCACGGCCACCGGCGTCGCCAGCGTGGTGACGGCGTCGGGGACCCGCGCGGGGGGCGCGGCAGGCGCCGGTGGCGGTGCGGCCGGGGGAGCGGCGGGGGGCAGCGGCGCGGGGAGCGGTCCGGGAGCGGCCGGCGGCGGAGAACAGGCCGCCGCCAGCAGGAACGCCGCGGCGGCGCTATGCCAGTGCTTCACGGAGCGCCTCGCGGGAACGCTGGATCGTCTCGTCGACATCGGTATCGGTGTGGGCAGTAGATAGGAAGCCGGCTTCGAAGGCGCTCGGCGCAAAGAAGACCCCGCGCCGCAGCATCCCGTGGAAGAACCGCTGGAAGAGCGCCACGTCACTGGCCTTGGCGTCTTCGAACGAGCGGATGGGTCCAGCGGCAAGGAACACGCCCCACATCGAGCCCAGGCTCCCCCCCGACATCGGCACGCCCAGCTCCGCGCCCACGCCGAGCAGCCCGTCCACCAGCCGGCGCGTGCGCCGCTCCAGCTCGGGGTACGGGTTCTCGTCGCGCAGGATGCGAAGCTGCGCCAGCCCGGCCGCCATCGCCAGCGGGTTGCCGCTGAGGGTGCCGGCCTGATACACCGGGCCTACGGGCGCGATGTGGTCCATGATGTCGCGCCGCCCTCCGTACGCGCCCACGGGAAGGCCCGCGCCGATCACCTTCCCCAGCGTCGTGAGGTCGGGGCGGATGCCGAAGCGCTCCTGCGCGCCGCCGCGGGCAACGCGGAAGCCCGTCATCACCTCGTCCAGCACCAGGAGCGCGCCGTCCGCCTCCGTGATGCGTCGCAGCCCCGGGAGGAATCCGTCATCGGGCGGGATGAAGCCCGCGTTCCCCACCACCGGCTCCACGATGACGCACGCGATCTGGCCGGGGAAAGCGCGGAAGGCCTCTTCGACGGCCGGGAGGTCGTTGTAGGGCGCGGTGAGGGTGAGCTTCGACAGCGCGGCGGGGACGCCGGGGGAGTTGGGGAGGCCGAGCGTGGCGACGCCGGAGCCCGCCTTCACCAGGAACGAGTCGCCGTGGCCGTGGTAGTTCCCCTCGAACTTCAGGATCATGTCGCGGCCCGTGAAGCCGCGGGCGAGGCGCACGGCGGACATCGTCGCCTCCGTGCCGCTGCTCACGAAGCGGAGGCGCTCCATCGAGGGGACGAACTCGCGCACCATCTCCGCCAGCTCCACTTCGCCGGCGGTCGGCGCGCCGTACGACGTCCCCCGCCCCGCCGCATCGCACACGGCGGCGACGATGGCTGGGTGCGCGTGCCCCAGGATCAGCGGACCCCAGCTCAGCACGTAGTCGATGTACTCGTTGCCGTCCGAATCCCACAGCCGCGAACCGGCGGCGCGCTCCACGAAGAACGGATCGCCCCCCACTCCGCGAAACGCGCGCACCGGCGAGTTGACCCCGCCCGGCGTCACGCCCTGCGCGCGCCGGAAGAGCGCGGCCGACCGGTCGCGCCCCGCGGCGGCGGCGGCGCGGGCCGGGTTCTTGCCTTCGGCCCCGGAAACGGGCTCTGCCATTCAACCAACCTCGAGGATGGAGCGGATGACCAAGCGCTTCGCTTTCTGCATGCTGGCCCTCGCGCTCGTGGTGGCGCCCCTCGGCGCCTGCGACGACGACATCGACGACCGCA
>DASVVI010000893.1:0-1699 GCA_036386635.1 Longimicrobium sp. | reverse complement strand
ATAACAGGAGAGGCTGGCGCCTCTGGTATCGAGAGAGGGGGGAGCTTGCCGGAGCCGCCGCGGGGATCGAACCGCGTTCCCCTTCAGCCAGTTGTCCAGCCCCCTCTCATGATAACAGCGAGGGCGCAGCCCTCTCCTGTTATCGGGAGAGGGGGCAGCGAGTGTAACGAGCGGGGGTGAGGGCCTCCTCACACCCCAGCCCCGCACCCCGCCCTCGTCCTCACCATCTGCTCGATCTCGAACGCGATCGACTCCACGGAGCGCGTGTCCGCGGGAATGGAGACGTCGGCGAGGCGGTAGAGGGGCTCGCGCTCTTCCATCATCTGCGCGATGATGGGGGCGGGGTCGTCCAGGTCGCGAAAGGGGCGGGGGATGGTGTCCTCGCGCAGGCGGCGGATCGTCTCGTCCACCGACACGCGCAGCCACACCCGCAGCGTCTCGGCGCCCAGGAGGCCCAGGAGCTCGGGGCGCGTGATCCAGCCGCCGCCGGGCGACATCACCAGGCGCCCCGCCGAAGCGGCCTCGCGGGTCAGCGCCGCCTCCCGCTCGCGGAAGCCTTCCTCGCCCACCTCAGCGATCAGCTCCTTGACGGTTCGCCCCTCGCGCTGTTCTATCTCCACGTCGAAGTCCAGGAAGCTCCACTCCAGCCGGCGCGCCAGCGCGGCGCCCACCGTGCTCTTCCCCGACGTCATGTAGCCCAGCAGCACCACTCGGTGCACGCCCGGAAAAGGGGGGATGTCGGACTCGCGTCTTCCCATGCTGCCTCCGTTCAGGGTCCGCGGCTCGCCCACGCACGATGCAGACCCGCCACGCGGTTTTGCCGAAGATTTGCCGAACCTAAGGAGCGCGCCGGGGTACAAGATGATAGCTTCCCGCTCGAATGCCGCCCCCCGCGGCCGGATGGATAGACACAGGCCCCGATGATCGCCACCACCACGCAGCGCGACCGCATCCTCCCGCGGCTGATCGAAGACGAGATGCGCGAGTCGTTCATCGACTATTCGATGAGCGTCATCGTGCAGCGCGCCCTCCCCGACGTGCGCGACGGGCTGAAGCCGGTGCACCGCCGCATCCTCTTCGCCATGCACGAGGCGGGGCTCAGCCCCACGCGGCCCTATAAAAAGAGCGCGACCGTCGTGGGCGACGTGCTGGGCAAGTACCACCCGCACGGCGACACCGCGGTGTACGACTCGCTCGTGCGCATGGTGCAGGACTTCTCCCTCCGCTACCCGCTGGTGGACGGGCAGGGGAACTTCGGCTCCATCGACGGCGACGCGGCGGCCGCCTACCGCTACACCGAGGCGCGACTGTCGCAGATCGCCACCGAGATGCTGGCGGACATCGACCGCGACACCGTCGACTTCGCCCCCAACTTCGACGACCGCCTCAAGGAGCCGCGCGTCCTGCCGGCGCGCCTCCCGAACCTGCTGGTCAACGGCTCCAGCGGCATCGCGGTGGGGATGAGCACCAACATGCCGCCGCACAACATCGGCGAAGTGGTGCGCGCCGCCATCCACCTCCTCGACAACCCCGAGTGCACCGTCGCGGAGCTGATGGAGCACGTCCCCGGCCCCGACTTTCCTACCGGCGGGCTGATCGTGGGGAAGCAGGGGATACGCGACGCGTACGAGAAAGGGCGCGGGCGCGTGGTGATGCGCGCGCGCGTCTACAAGGAGCAGAAGCGGAGCGGGAAGGAGCA
>DASVVI010000892.1:0-8947 GCA_036386635.1 Longimicrobium sp. | reverse complement strand
CCACTACGTGCGCCTCGCCCGCATCCCCGGCGACCTGACGCACGAGATGCTCGTGGTGGGCGGCGAGGACCACAAGACGGGGCACGAGAACGACATGCAGATCCGCTTCGACCGGCTGGAGGCGTGGACGCGCGAGCGCTTTCCCATCGAGCAGGTGACGCTGCGCTGGAGCGGGCAGGTGCTTGAGCCGATGGACTTCATCGGGTTCATCGGGCGCGACCCCGGCGGGCAGAAGAACGTCTACATCGCCACCGGCGACAGCGGGCAGGGGATGACGCACTCCACCATCGCCGGCATCCTGATCTCGGACCTGGTGCTGGGGCGCCCCAACCCGTGGGAGAAGCTCTACGATCCCAAGCGCAAGACGATCTCCACCGACTCCGTGAAGGAGTTCGCGATGGAGAACGCGGACGTGGCCATCCAGTACACCGACCTGCTGCCGCTGGGCGGCGACGTGAAGTCGGCCGACGACATCGCGCCGGGATCGGGGGCGGTGCTGCAGCGCGGCCTGCACAAGGTGGCCGCCTACCGCGACGAGAGCGGGAAGCTGCACGAGCACTCCGCCATCTGCACCCACCTGGGATGCGTGGTGCAGTGGAACGGGCTGGAGCGGAGCTGGGACTGTCCCTGCCACGGCTCGCGCTTTGCCACCGACGGCGCGGTCCTGAACGGGCCTGCTCCACACCCCCTCAAGAAGCTGGAAGGCGAATGACGGTACGCGCGGCGATCCTCGACATCGACGGGACCCTGATCGACAGCAACGATGCCCACGCCCAGGCCTGGGTGGACGTGGGGAAGGAGATGGGCTTCGACATCGAATTCGGCCACGTGCGCCGCCTGATCGGCATGGGCGGCGACAAGGTCCTCCCCGAACTCACCGGGCTGGAGGACGATTCGGACGAGGCGGAGAAGGTGAAGAAGCGCCGGGGCGAGATCTTCCGGGAGCGCTACCTCCCCACGCTCCAGCCCTTCCCGCAGGCGCGCGAGCTCCTGGAGCGCTTCCAGGCGGACGGGATGGCGCTGGTGGTGGCCACGTCGGCCAGCAAGGACGACATGGGGAAGCTGCTGGAGAAGGCGGGGATCAAGGACCTGATCGAAGAGAAGACGTCTCAGTCGGACGTGGAGGCCTCGAAGCCCGATCCCGACGTCATCGAAGCCGCCGTGGAGAAGGCCGGGTGCAAGCCCTCCGAGGCGGTGATGCTGGGCGACACCCCCTACGACGTGGAGGCCGCGCGCCGTGCGGGCGTCCCCTGCGTCGCCCTGCGTTGCGGCGGCTGGGACGACGAGGAGCTCAGCGACGCCGTCGCCATCTACGATGACCCCGCGGACCTGCTGGCGAACTACGCAAGCTCGCCGTACGGCGCGGCCTGAACCGCAACTGCGCCTCACACAGAGACACAGAGGAATACAGCAAGGAAGAGGAGGAATCCTTAGCTCCTTCTGTTCTTTCCGTTCCCTCTGTGGCTCTGTGTGAGATTGCTTTTCGTGGGCTGAGCTTGGAGGTGGTGCGGCGGGGCGTTACGTTTGGGAGTCGCTCCACACCCTTTTCGCCCAGGCGGCCGCGATGCCCGAAGAGCCCGTCGTACACAGTCATCCCGAGATCCTTGGCGGCACGCCGGTCTTCGTGGGAACCCGCGTGCCCGTCCAGGCTCTGCTCGACTACCTGGAGGAAGGCGATACCATCGACAGCTTCCTCGACGCTTTCCCCACGGTGACGCGCGCGCAGACGCTCGGCTTCCTGCAGCAGGCGACGCGCGCGCTCATCGGCGGCCTGCGGCGCGCGGCGTGACCGAGCCGCCTGGCGCACTGCGCCGCGTCCTTTTGGACGAAAATCTGCCCCGGCAGCTCGCTCGAGAGCTGCCGGGGCATCTTGTTTCCACCGTGGGCGCAGAAGGTTGGTCCGGTGTCCTGAACGGCGCGCTCCTTCGCCGCGTGGAGGATGCGGGGTTCGACGTGTTCGTGACGGCGGACCGCAGCCTCGAGTACCAGCAGACGCTGGACGGACGATGCTTCGGGGTGGTGGTCGTCTTCCCCTACCGCCTCAAGCTGGAGTATCTGCTCCCGCTCGTCCCGGCTCTGCGCGCGGCGGTGGGCGCTGTCGCTCCCGGCGAGGTCCTGCACGTCCGACCCCGCCCGCGCGCGGAGTAGCGTGCGCGGATGCACGGGTTACATTTCGGACTGGGCGGGGGAAGAGCCGGTCTCTTCCCCCTCGTTCGTTTTACGGTGAAGCGCGAGACGATGGCGACGAGGCGGCGGGAGATAGAGGTGGGGCTGGGGGCGGAGGCGACGGGGCCGGTGCCGGGGTGGGGATGGACCGAGAGCGCGCTGGCGATGATGGTGCTCGTGTGGGGCGTCAACTTCGCCGTGGTCAAGAGCGCGCTGGCCGTCTTCGAGCCGCTCGCCTTCAACGCAATGCGCTTCGTGGTCGCCTCCGTGTTCGTGGGGATCGTGCTGCGCGTGCAGGGCGCGCTCGTACTGCCCGAGCGGCGGCACCTGGCGCGCATCGTGGCGCTGGGGCTGCTGGGGAACGTGGCCTACCAGATGTGCTTCATCCTGGGCCTCGCACGTACACGCGCGGGGAGCGCCGCGCTGATCCTGGCGCTCACGCCCATCCTGACCGCCTTCTTCTCCATGCTCACCGGGCACGAGCGCCCGGGGTGGCGCACCTGGGCCGGCGCCGCGCTCTCGGTGCTGGGGATCGGGCTGGTGACGGGGGCCGGCGCGCTGCTGGAAGGGCACGCCGCGCTGGTGGGAAACCTGATCCTCGTGGTCGCGGCGGCGGTGTGGGCGCTCTACACCGTGGGCGCGCGGCCCATCGTGGATCGCTACGGCTCCATCCAGACCACCGCGTGGACGCTGTGGGTGGGGACGGTCGGCCTGGTAGCGCTCGGGACGCCCGCCCTCCTGCGCCAGCGCTGGGAAGTGGTCGGCGCGAAGGCTTGGGGCGGGCTCTTCTTCTCCGCCCTGTTCGCCATCGGGCTCGCGTACCTCATCTGGTACCGTGGCGTCGAGCGGATCGGCAACACGCGCACGGCCATCTTCTCCAACCTGACGCCCGTGGTCGCCATGATCGCGGCGGCGGTGCTGCTGAAGGAGAGCCCGACCGGCTGGGCCGTGCTCGGCGCCGTGCTCACGCTGGGCGGCGTGATGGTGGTGCGGGCGGACCACTAGCACGGCGGGATTCGTGCTGTGGGAAGCCGCGGCGCCAGAGACGACCTTTGCGGCTCATTCACGATCGGCTCGTCCGATCCGGTTCGCGGACCCGATGCGATCAAGCCTCACCCTCCTCGCCGCCGTCTGCCTGCTGGGCGGCTGTGACTCCGTGCTGCGGCCGGAGGAGTGGGGGAACGTGCAGCAGCTGTGGCGCACGCCGTACAGCCACGACTACTGGTTCGACGGCATTCCCGCCGTCGAGGGGGAGCGGGTGTTCGGCGGCATCGCGGGCGACGCGGTGGCGCTGGACGCGGGGACGGGAGCGGTGCTCTGGCGCACGCGCGTGCGCGGGACCAACACCTCGCTGGCCACGCGCAATCTCCTGGCGCGCGACGGGCAGGTCTACCTCGCCGAAGCGGACGCGGTGTACTCGCTCGACGGGGCGACCGGCGCCGTGCGCTGGCGCGTCCGGCTGCCGGAGCAGACCGATTTCGCCCGCAGTGCCCTGGACGAGCGCGCATTCTACGTGGGAAGCTGGGGGAGACGGGTGTACGCCCTCGCCCGCGCCGACGGCGCCGTGCTCTGGAGCGCCGACCTGGGGCCGGACTGGCCCGCCACGGCGAATCCGCGGGTCAACGGCATCACGGCCGCGGGCGACACGCTGTACGTCTCCGCCCAGCGTACGCGCGTGCCGAACACCTCGTACATGACTGGGCTCGTGATCGCCCTGGAGGCGCGCACCGGCCGCGAGATCTGGCGCTACGAAGGCCCCGATCCAAAGAACGAGAACTTCATCCTGGCTCCCCCCGCCGTCGCGGGGTCGCGCGTGCTGGCGGTGGAGGGCGGGCGCCTGGCGTTCGCCGTCGCACTGGACCGCGCCACGGGCCGCGAGCTGTGGCGCACTCCGCTTGCCGGGAGCAGCGGAATCGACCACGAGCTGGTGGTGGCGGGCGGCGTGGCATATGGAGGCTCCAGCGACACGTACGTCTACGCCTTCGACGTGGAGACCGGCCGCATCCTGTGGCGCAGGGGAGGGCGCGGCTCCAGCATCCACGAGCTGGCGGCGTGCGGCGGCTGGCTGCTGGCCGGCGGCCTGGGCCTCAACGTTTTCGACCGGGCCAGCGGACGGGAGCTCGCCGCGCTCGTCAACCGGGAAGAGGACTTCATCACCTCCGGGTTCGCGGTGCAGGGCGATCGCTTCTTCGCGTTCAGCACCGCGGCCGTCTACGCGTTCCGCTGCCGTTGAGGTGTGCCCGCCGCCGCGAACGCTCGTCTGGCGGGCCTCGCGCGCGAGGCGTATCTTGCGCGCACCGAACACCTTGCAAACCCAGACGAACCCACGGTGTGACATGAAGGGAATCATCGCATTGCTGGGAGCCGCGGTGCTGGCCGCGGCGCCGTCGGCGGCGCAGAGCATGGCGGGGGCGGGGACGGACACCTCCGTCTTCCGGCCGCTCGACCTGCCCGCCGCGAACCTCTTCCGCACGGCCAGCGGCGCGCCCGGCCCGCGCTACTGGCAGCAGCGCGCCGACTACCGCATCGAGGCGTCGCTGGACACCGCGGCCGAGGTCCTCTCGGGGAGCGAGACGATCACCTACCGAAACAACTCGCCGGACACGCTCCGCTTCGTCTGGCTGCAGGTGGATCAGAACCTCTACCGGCCGGGAAGCCTCGGCTCGTTCCAGAACCCGTCCGACTCGCGCTGGGGCGCGCGCAACTTCCAGGGCGGCATCGACCTGATGAACGTGCGCGCCGGGGGCACGGCCGTCACGCCGTACATCTACGACACGATGGCGCGGCTGGACCTTCCCACGCCGCTGGCCCCGGGGGCGAGCACCACGTTCAGCATGTCGTGGCGGTTCCGCATTCCGGAGTACGGCTCCGACCGGCTGGCGCGGCAGGGCGACCTGTACGAGATCGCGCAGTGGTACCCGCGCATGGCCGTGTACGACGACGTTCGCGGGTGGAACACGCAGCCGTACCTGGGGCAGGGCGAGTTCTACCGCGAGTTCGGCGACTACGACGTGGCCGTGACGCTCCCCGCCAGCTACGTGATGGCATCGACGGGGACGCTGCAGAACCCGATGGAGGTGCTTACCGCGACGCAGCGGGAGCGCCTCGCCCGCGCCGCGCGAGACACGGCGCAGGTGGCCATCATCTCCGCGGCCGAAGTGGGGACCGCCGCCACCCGCCCGCGCACCACGGGCACGCTCACCTGGCGCTTTCAGGCGCGCAACGTTCCCGACTTCGCCTGGGGCGCATCGCCGCGCTTCCGGTGGGACTCGGAGAGCACCCGCGGCGTGCAGTGCCACGCCTACTACCAGCCGGACGCCACCGCGTGGGTGACGGCCGCGGACATGACGTGCTTCTCGATCCGCGAGTTCTCCGACCGCTGGTTCCCGTACCCCTGGCCCCAGGCCACCAGCGTCGCCGGGCCGGTGGGGGGAATGGAGTACCCGATGTTCGTGATGGTGCACTCCACGGGGGACGAGCAGGGCGTCTTCGGCACCATCGCGCACGAGCACGGGCACGAGTGGTTCCCCATGATCGTGCACAACCACGAGCGCCTCTTCGCGTGGATGGACGAAGGGTTCAACACCTTCATCGACACCTGGGCGAACGACCGGCGGTTCCCCGGCACCGACACGCGCACCTTCTACCGGCGGCAGGTGGAGCGCTTCCGCGACAGCGTGGGCGTGGTGCCGCTGATGACGCCCGCGGACCGCATTCCGCGCAACCTCCTGGGGATCACCGGTTACCGCAAGCCGGCGTACGCGCTGCACCTGCTGCGCGACGAGGTGATCGGGCCGGAGGCGTTCGACCGCGGCTTCCGCGAGTACGTCCGCCGCTGGGCGTACAAGCACCCCATGCCCGCCGACTTCTTTCGCACGATGGAGGACGTCTCGGGCCGCAAGCTGGACTGGTTCTGGCGCGGCTGGTTCTACGGCACGGCGCCGCTGGACCTGGCGGTGGAGCGGGTCACCAACGCCGCCGCGGAGGGCGGGCAGGGCACCACGGCCACCATTCGCGTGGCGGCGCGGTCCGAGGTGGTGATGCCAGCCACGCTCCGCGTGACGATGGCGAACGGCCAGACGCGCGAGGTGCGACTTCCCGAGTCCGTCTGGTTCGGCGGCAGCGGCTACGACGCCGTCCTGACGCTCCCGTCGGAGGTCACGCGCGCCGAGATCGACCCGGCGAACCGCCTCCCGGACCGTGACCGCACCAACAACGTCTGGACGCGTTAGCCCCGGAGGTAAAGCCGTATGGGATTCAAGCAGGGGTTCTTCCAGTGGGCCGGGCGGATGATGTTCGAGCGCCCGGTCCGCAGCCAGTCGGTCGTGGACATCGCCTCCACCTTGAGCTCGTCGGGCGACGAGGTGCGCGAGCGGATCGCCGGCAAGGAGGGGACGCCGGCGAACGTGGCGCGGCTCCGCCACATCATCGGCATCGAGCGGTGGGGACAGCAGCGCCTGCGCGTCTTCCTCGGCGACCCGTTCGAGCCCGGCGGCCACCACCCGCACAAGCCCACCGACACGGACTGGCGCGCCTCCAGACGGAGCTCGCCTCCACGCGCGCGGACACGGTGGCCCTCGCCGCCCAGCTCACCACCACAGACCTCGCCCGCACCGTACCGCACGACCAGTTCGGCCCGCTCACGGTGCGCGGCTGGCTGGCGTACCTGCAGCGCCACGCTCGGATGGAGTCGAAGCTGATGCGGTGAGGGGGCCCTCACCCCCGCTCGTTCCTCGCTGCCCCCTCTCCCGATAACAGGAGAGGGCTCCGCCCTCTGTTATCGAGAGAGGGGGCGGAAACAACGGCCCCCGCCCCCGCCTGCGGGGGCGCAGGAATCCGTGTGCGCCGCACAGGTCCCGTAGGGGCGCGATTCATCGCGCCCGTGCACGCCGCCGCTCCGCCGCCCGCCCCACCCACCGACGCCCGTAGGGGCAGACCTGCGTGTCTGCCCTCCCTCGCTGCCGCACAAGCGCCCGCGCCCCCGCACAGATTCCCGTAGGGGCCGCCCCGCGTGGCTGCCCGTGCCTTCCCCCACACCGACGTACGCAACTCGGCGCCCAATCCCTCCGTACAAATCGCAGGCTGTCAGCGCGGAACGAGGCCGCACGCGGGATCGCGCGTGGGCGTTGCCCGGGCGGCAGGAACAGCCGGTTCATCCCTTTTCATCCATTTCCCGGGACCAATCATGGCACAGTGCAGCGTCTGTGGAGAGAACGCGGGATTCATGATGTCCATGTGCGATGCATGCCTGGCGAAGCAGAACGAGGCAGCCAGGACGCCGCCCCAGCAGCCCGGCGAACCGCGCATCCCCGAGCAGGCGTGCTCTGGGTGCGGGAGCCGGATGGAGCCGCTGGGGCAGCTTCCGCTCCGGACCGGCGGGGTGACGGGCGGGTGGCACATGGTGTTCGGTGAGATGGCCGATGCCGGCGAGGAGATCCTGAAGCTCGACGTCTACCGGTGCGGGGAGTGCAAGCGCGTCGAGTTCTTTGACCTCGACCTGAGCATCCCACCGCAGACGAGGTGAGGGGACAGCCGTGCGGCGAGTGCCTCCAGATAGCCTCTGAACGTGTACGGTGTTGCAGTTCACGGGTCTCGGTGAAGGGACTATCTTGAGCTCCGAGCTGAACCGCCTGGAGCGGGTGCACGTCTCCATGCACACCAACGCTCAGGCGAACGCCGGTCAGGGCACCATCGCCCTGTACAACTGCGCCTGCGAGGGATCCAGCGTCCGCGGCTGCGTGCTGCGCGCCGACTCCGCGCTCGTCCTGGCGGACACGAACGTGACCGGGTTCAGCAGCACCCATACGACCACGCACCAGGGGAGCTCGATGAGCGTCTTCGAGGCGGACCGCGACACGTACCTCACGGGACTCGCCAAGGCGGCGGTCAAGATCCACGGAGGCGCGGACTTCCGGATCGACGCCTTCCTCAACAACCAGTACAGCAGCGTCGGTCTACCCGCGCCCTATCCCTTCGCCGTCGAGGTGGTGGGGCAGACGCACGACCTCTACCTGGGCGGGTCAGTGGAGGTGTGCCCGGTTTCGCTGGCGGTGATCGGCGCGCAGGTGCGCGGACTGCAGTACCACCATTATCACTCGCACGGGGCATACAAGGCGGTGAGCGATTCGTACGGGCCGGCCAACACGCAGTGGTTCTCCAACATCTGGCTCAACGGCGCCATCGTTCAGAACTCGGTGATCCAGCCCGTGCCGACCGCCGGGAATCAGGATACCGGCCTGGCTCGCGGTGAGGACTTCCTGATCGACGGGGTGAACTCCCAGGTGTACAGCTCCGTCATCTTCGCGTACGGCTCGCAGAACCTTCGGCTCGTGGCGGGGACTGGCACCAGCTCGCTCCACGCGTCCACCATCCTGACGGACGGAAAGGTCGGCGACCTGGCACTCCTGGGCTTCGTGACGGTGGGCGGCTTGCTGATCGTCGGCTCCGACGGAGTGCGCGATTCGAGCGTGGGATCGTCGCGGCCGGCCGCCAACCAGGTGGCCGTGGGGAGCCAGCACTTCGACACCGTGAGCGCGCGGCCCCTGTGGAGTGACGGGACCTCCTGGCGCGACGCCGCCGGCACCGTGGTCTGACCGGCGCCGCCGGAGCGGTATCGATGGGGACGGAGCGGGGCCGCGGTGCGCGGCCCCGCTTTCCTGTTGGCTGACGAATGCGGGCGCGGCCGCGATGGCCCGCCACGTGCCTTCGGTGGGTGGGCTCCCCGCACGCAAACCGCCGCACCCACGCCGCCGCATGCCCCCGCATCTCGTTGCAGGAATCG
>DASVVI010000891.1:0-1962 GCA_036386635.1 Longimicrobium sp. | reverse complement strand
GACTACGTGACGCTCACCAAGCCGCGCATCATCTCGCTGCTCCTGGTGACTACCGTCACGCCCATGTTCATCGCGCTGCGCGGCTGGCCGTCGCTGTCCGTGGTGCTCTGGTCAATGCTGGGCGGGTACCTGATGGCCGGCGGCGCCAACGCGATCAACATGTTCATCGATCGCGACATCGACGCGCACATGCCGCGCACCAAGCTGCGCCCCATCCCCAGCGGGCGGATGTCGCCGGGGCACGTGCTGGGCTTCGGCATCACGCTGGGCGCCGCGGCGTTCGCGACGTTCGCGCTGCGCGTGAACCTTCTGAGCGCGTGGCTGGCGCTGGCGGGGCTCCTCTACTACGTCTTCATCTACACCCGCTGGCTCAAGCGCACCTCGCCGCAGAACATCGTAATCGGCGGGGCCGCGGGCGCCTTTCCGCCGCTGGTCGGCTGGGCCGCCGCCACGGGCGAGGTGTCGCTTACGGCCGCGTACCTCTTCCTGATCGTCTTCTTCTGGACGCCGCCGCACTTCTGGGCGTTGGCGTTGGTGAAGCAAAAGGACTACGGCCGCGTGGGCGTTCCCATGGCACCCAACGTGTGGGGCGAGCGCGAGACGATGCGCCAGATGCTCTTCTACACGCTGATCATGATCCCCGTCACCCTCGCGCCGGTCACCTACGGCGGGCTGGGGCTGGTGTACGGCGTGTCCGCGGCGGTGCTGGGGCTCTGGTTCCTGCGCGACGTGGTGCGCGTGATGCGGGCCAGCAACTTCACCAAACCGGCGTGGACGCTGTACCGAAACTCGCTGCTGTACCTGGCGCTCCTCTTCGCCGCGATGGCGGTGGACGGCGTGGTCCCGGGCGCGCGCGTGGGCCACGACCCCATCATCCTGCGCGACCCCGACATCGCCGCCGCCGCGCGATGAGCGACACGCTTGCCTTCCACGCCGCCTCCCCGGATGGCGACGAGGGCTTCGTCGTCCTCCTGCAGCGCCCCGAGGCGGATGGCTCGCTGAGCACGACGGAGTGGCCGGCCGGCGCCTACCTCGAACCCGGCCGGCAGGGCGGCACCTCGGTGGATGAGCTGCTCGCACGCGTCCGCGCCTGGCGATCGGCCGGGTGGAAGCTGAGCGAGCCGCTGGAGCGCATCGAAAGCTGGCTGCGGCACCCGCCGCGCTGACCCACCCCCCGCGGCGCCCGCCGCACCCCCATCCCTTCTCCTGAAGGCCCTCCGCGATGACCACGCCGCACCGCGCATCGCCGCGAAGCCAGGCCCGCTGGGACGCCGCCGCCGACGAGCACGAAGTCGCCCTCGCCGCGTACCTCCAATCGGCCTCCGCCCTGCCGCACGCATCGTGGACGCGGCCCTGGGGGGAAGGGAAGTGGACCCCCGCCCAGGTCACCGAGCACCTGACGCGCGCCTACGAGGCGCTCCTCGACGAGCTGCGCGAGGGGCGGCCGATGCGCGAGAAGCTGGCGGGATGGCGAAAGAAGATGGTGCGCACCGTCATCCTCCCCCACATCCTCTTCCACCGCACGATCCCCCTGCGCGTGCCCTCGCCGCGCGAGATGCGCCCGGGCGAGCCGCGCGCGGACCGCGACGGGGCACTGGACGCCCTCCGCGAGCTGGGCGAATGCTTCACCGCCGAGCTGGCCGCCGCCCGTGAGCAGGGCTCCGACGGCCTAACCCACCCCTACTTCGGCAAGCTGGAGCCCATCAAGGCCCTCCGCTTCGTCGCCATCCACCTGGACCATCACCGCAGGCAGATCGAGCGCACGCCCAAGTAAAAAAGATCTCACACAGAGACACAGAGGGAACGGCAAGAACGGCAGAAGTAGTTCTCTGCGGCTTGCAGTTCCCTCTGTGTTCTCTGTGTGAGGCTGTTGTTACTCGCGGGGCTGACGCCTGGGGGCAAGCGTGTTGCGGATGCGCTGCAGCTCCTCGCGCAGGTCGCGGATCGTCTGGTCGCGCTCGG
>DASVVI010000890.1:0-1545 GCA_036386635.1 Longimicrobium sp. | reverse complement strand
GCCATCAGCCGCCACCTGGCCCGCCTGATGGGCGGCGACCTGGTCGTCGCCAGCACGCCGGGCGAAGGCTCGCGCTTCACCCTCTGGCTCCCCGCCACCCGCGAGTCGGTCTCCGACGTCCCCGCGGACGTGCTGCGCTGGCCAGACCGCGCGGGCGAGGTCGCGGGGCTGGGCGAGGTGGGGCGCATCGTCGCCGAGGGCGCCGATGAGCTGGTCCAATCCCTCGCCGAGCGCCTGCGCAACGACCCGCGCATCCCCGGCGCGCGCGAGCTGGACCGCGCCCAGCTCGAGGACCACATCTCCACCTTTTTGCTCGATATCGGCAAGTCGCTGGTAACGCTCGACGAGGGCGGCGGCGAGCCCGCGCTGATGCGTGACGGCTCTGACATCCAGCGCCTGATCTCCGAGCGCCACGGCGACCAGCGCCGCCGCCTGGAATGGGGCACCGACGCCCTCCGCGCCGAGTTCGCCCTTCTCCGCGAGGTCGTGGAGGCCCACGTGCGCCGCGAGGCCCCCGCCCGCACCCCCGACACCGTCGACACCGCCCTCTCCATCCTCGGCCGCCTCCTGGACCGCGCCGAAGAGATCGCGCTGCGGGGGTGGGGGAAGGCGTAGGGCGGGCGTAGCCACATGGGGTTCACCCCCGCAAAAACACAGGTCCCGCCATCCAGGAGCGAATAAATTCGCCGCTGGAAAAACAAAAAGTCCGCCTGCGCGGACTCCGGGTCAAATCTCGTTTCTCGAGTCGGCTTCAGCCGCCTTCGCGTGGTTCCAGCCGGGGGATTCATCCCCCGGCGCCGCGGCCCCGGCGATGCGACCTCCGGCCTCTGCGGACCCATCCCGCCCCAACCTGCGAAGGCAGGTTTCCCGCGGTTGTTGCAGCGGTTTCAACCGCCGGGAAGATCTCTCACCCCTCACCCTTGTCGTCGTCCGGGTGCCCAAGCGTGTTCGACACCACGCGGATCACCGAGCGCGCACGCTCCACCACGGCGCGCGTGGCGTCCATGAGCGCGGTGCGGGTCTGGGCGTTCTGGGACTCGTCGTCCGTCGGGGGCTCCTCGGGCGCGTCGGAGGGGGTGGCGCCACCGCGCACCTGATTGAGGTACTCCTCCGTCTGCCGCGCCTTTACGGGGACGGCGGCGCGCAACCAGGCGCACAGCGTGTCGTCCTCCGCCTCCGCCCAGCCATCGGGAACGGGGTGCAGGCGGCGGCGCTCGGTGGGGCTCTCGAAGCCCAGCCACCCCGACGCGTACACCGAGCGCACGTTGGACGCACTGCTGGGATACGTGTCCCACGCGCGCCACACGACGCCGGCCGGATCGGTGAACTCTCTGTAGGCCATGGTGTCCGGAGCGGGAGCGCGGGTGAGCCTTCAATATGCACCCGCCGGGCGGGAGGCCGCCAGCGCCCTCAACCCGCGTCCGGCCGCCTGCGCGGTTCCACGCGCCCGTGCAGGCGGCGCACGGTCTGGCGCGTGCGGCCGATCACGCGGTCCGCCTCCGCGATCGCCGCGACGATCTCGTGGGGGACGGCGTGCCCCTCCAC
>DASVVI010000889.1:0-1899 GCA_036386635.1 Longimicrobium sp. | reverse complement strand
CACTGACGAATCCACCCCCCCCGACATCGCCACCAGAACCGTCCGCTTCTCCATCGTACGTCCCCGCGTTGCGCTGAAAGTTCTCGCCCCAGCTCGCTTGCCCCGCCTGTCCACAGTGTCTACTATGCAACCATGAAGAATATCCCGCTCTCCGAAATCCTGACGATGAGTGTCGCCGAACGCATCGCCCTCATCGAGCTCATCTGGGACAGCATTGACGCCGAGCCGGGGTTCGGCGAGATGACCGACGAACTCCGAGCGGAGCTGGACCGTCGGATCGCCAATGTCGAGGCGAATCCAGGCGTCGGCCGCACCTGGCGTGAGATAGAGGCGCGGCTGCTCGCCCTGGAGTAGCGCGCCCTCCCCCTGCCTTCAGCCCCCTCTCTCGATAACAGAGGGCGGAGCCCTCTCCTGTTATCGGGAGAGGGGGCAGGCGAGTGTAACGAGCCGGGGGTGAGGGCCCCCCTACCGCACCCGCTCCACCACCGCCGGAAACACCTCCAGCACCCGCTCCACCTCCGCCTCCGTCGTACCCCACCCGAGTGAAAATCGCACGGACGGCCCCGCCAGCTCGGGCGCAATCCCCATCGCCAGCAGGACGTGCGAGGGCTGGACGGCGCCGCTGGAGCACGCCGACCCGGACGACGCGGCGATCCCCTCCAGATCCAGCCCGACCAACAGCATCTCCGGGTCCGCGCCGGGGACCGAGAGGTTGCTCACGTTCGCGAGCCTCTCCGCGCCCGCGCCGTTGACCTGGATGCCGGGGACGCGCTCGCGCAGCCCGGTTTCCAGGCGGTCGCGCAGATTGCCCAAGCGCCGCATCGACGTCTCACGCTCCGCCTCCGCGGCCTCCGCGGCGGCGGCGAAGGCGAGGGCGCCCGCCACGTCTTCGGTGCCGGGGCGCAGGCCGCGCTCCTGCCCACCGCCATGCACCATCGGCGCGAGACGGGTGCCGCGGCGCACGAAGAGGGCACCGATCCCCTTGGGCCCGCCCACCTTGTGCGCGCTGAACGACAGCATCGCCGCCGGCACCTGGTCCGCGCGCACGGCGAGCCGCCCCAGCGCCGGCACCGCGTCCGAGTGGAACGCGACGCCCGCCGCAGCGCACCTCTCCGCGATCTCGGCCACGGGCTGCACGACCCCCGTCTCGTTGTTCGCCCACATCACCGACACCACAGCCGGCCCCCTGTCGAGCGCCTCATCGAGCGCATCCAGGCGGACGACTCCGTGTTCGTCAACGGGGAGGATCACGGCCGGGGCGCCCGCCTCGCGTACGGCAGCGAGCACAGCCCTGTGCTCCACGGCCGAGCAGACGACGGGGGCGCCGGGGAGCGTCCGTGCGCGGCCGAGAACGGCGAGGTTGTCCGCCTCGGTGCCCGCGCGGGTGAAGACGATCTCCGCGGGCGAGGCGCGGATCAGGCGGGCGAGCCGTGCGCGCGCGTCGTCCAGGAGGGCGCGGCTCTCGCGGCCCCAGCGGTGCACGCTGGACGGGTTCCCCCACGCGCCGTCGAGCACCTCCAGCAGCGCGCGGCGCGCCTCTGGGCGGAGGGGCGCGGTGGCGGCGTAGTCGAGGTAAACGGGAGTGTCCATGCTTCCAGGGGTGCGTGCGCACGGTTGATAAACGCCACTCGCCATTTGGTTTCGCGCGCAGCGCGCCTTGACCCGGCTACCGGCGCGGGTACATTCCCGAAAGAAACGTCGATTCGCCCTGCCGCCACCGCCATGATCCCGCCGCTTCCCGAGGCGCAGCCGGCCACCTTTCGCACCACGGTGCACGGCACCATCTTCGCCGAGCGTGCCGCGCAGCTCGACGCCGTGGTGGAAGGCGACCCGCTCCTCCTGATCCCCGACCCGCCGATGGAGGACGACCCGATGGTGTGGGTGCACCGCGCCAGCGGC
>DASVVI010000888.1:0-2590 GCA_036386635.1 Longimicrobium sp. | reverse complement strand
TCGACTTCGTTGAGAAGCGTCAGCGATTCCGTCATTCCCGCGATGTCCTGGAAGGGAAGCGTCGCCACCTCGAAGCGGCGCGCCGTGTCCCAGAACTCGTAGCGGTAGTCGAGGAGGCGGCTGTAATCGAGCGTCCCCGCGATGGCCGTCCACCCCACCACTCGCGGCTCCAGCTTCGTCACCAGCTCGCGGCGCACGTAGGCGAAGCCGGTGCCGAAGGGGCTGCACAGCCACTTGTGCCCGCCGGTCGCCAGGATGTCGACGTTGGCGGCGCGCACGTCCACCGGCACCTGGCCAAGCGACTGGATCGCGTCCACCACGAAGAAGATCCCCTGCTCGCGGCAGACGCTCCCGAAGCGCTCCAGCACGGCGCTGTACCCGGACGCGAACTGCACGGAAGAGAGCGCAAAGATGCCGACGTCGCCGCGCTCCAGCTCCGCCAGGATGCGCGCCTCGTCCGGCCGCCCGAACTCGTCGGCGGGGACGAGGTTCAGCGTGACGCCCGCGTTGCGCGCGAGCTGCATCCACGGGTACACGTTGGCCGGGAACTCGCGGTCGCTCACCACCACGCGCTGCCCCGGGCGCAGCGGCAGCACGTGCGCGGCCAGGTTGATCCCGTAGCTGGTGTTGGGGAGGAGCGCGATCTCGTCCGCATTGGCTCCGACGAGACGTGCGGCGGCCTCGCGCGCGCGGGTGAGCGTCGGCTCGAAGTCGTCGCCCGTCAGGTCGTGCGCGGACGCGCGGCGGCGGTTGAACGCGTCGATGGCGCGGACGGCGCGCTCCGGAAGGGGCGCCACGGCGGCGGCGTTCAGGTACGGCGCGCGCGTGGCGGTGGGGAACTCCCTCTCTCGAAGGGCGCGTACGTCCAGCGCCGGTGCGGCGGTCTGCGCGGATGCGGCCAACAGGTCGATCTCCTCTGGGTGAGGCGAAACGATAACCCTCCCCCTCTCGCGCAACAAGGTTGCCGCCGGGCACGGACGCGCCCGGGCGGGGTACCTGATGCAGGGGAAATCCACGCTTCTACGGCCGAAACGGGCCGCACGCTCGGCCACGCTTACGCATCCACGTCCTCGTGAAGATCACCGCCATCCAGCCCCAAAAGAACCACGCCGAGCGCCTCAACGTGCACGTGGACGGCGCCTTCCGCCTGGCGCTCGCGGCGGAGATCGTGCTGGCCGAGGGGCTGCGCGTGGGCGACGAGATGCCGGAAGCGCGCATCCTGGAGCTGGAGGCGCGCGACCAGACGTGGAAGGCGCGCGAGGCGGCCCTGCACCTCCTGGCCTTCCGCCCGCGCACCGCCGCCGAGCTCCGCCGCCGCCTGCGCGAAAAAGGCTATGCCCCCGAGGTCACCGACGGCGTCGTGGAGCGGCTGGGCGAGACGGGCGTGGTCGACGACTCCTCATTCGCCGAGATGTTCGTGCGCGACCGCGTCCGCCTGCGCCCCAAGGGGAAGCGCATCCTTGCCCAGGAGCTGCGCGCCAGGGGCGTAGACGGCGAGATGGCGCAGGCGGCCATCGAGGACGTGATGGAGCGCGAGAACACCACCGACATCGACCTCGCGCGCCAGGCCGCCGCCCGCTGGCGCCCCCGCACCGGCGAAGACCCGCAAGCCTCCCGCCGCCGCCTCTACGGCTTCCTCGCCCGCCGCGGCTTCGGCAGCGAAGCAATCATGGCCGTGCTGAATGAAACGCTGTAGGCCCCCGCCCCCGCTCGTCACCTCGCTGCCCCCTTCCCCCAAAACTACCTGGGGGAGGGGGCGATTGCGTGGATCTGCGCCCGTGGCCACCGGTTCTGAGCTACATTCAGCTATCAGCTGGTTCCAGGGACGTCGAGCCCTACCTGCGCGCGGAGCTCGTCCACAGTCATGACCACCCCCTCGCCCGCGCGCGAGCTCCGGATTGCAGATCGCAGCCGCTCCGCGTTAGCACGAGAAGCAAGCAGGTGTTCGGTGTCGTTACGCGAGTTCGAATCGTGGGCGGCGGCACGCGCGTCACCTTTCCGTGCAGGGTGATTGGACTCGTTCTTCTTCACAGCGATACCTCCGTTGAGGTCCAGTTGCAGTACTCTCTGCGCCTCCGCGTCTCCGCGTGAGATTGCAGTTTCGGCGCCCGGCGCGCATGATTGCCGAGCTCTACTTGCTGATCCCTCCTGATCCGAAATCCATGAAGAAGCTCGGGTACGCCGTGCTGGCGCTGCTGATGCTCGTAGTCGCGGGATTGGCGGGCACCCGCTGGTACATGGGCCGCGCGGAGCCGGACCCCGGGCGCGACGCGGCGCTCGCGGGGCTGGGCGCGCCGGTGGAGGTTTGGCGCGACTCGCTTGCGGTGCCGCACGTGTGGGCGCGCAACGAGGCAGACCTCTTCCGCGCCATGGGCTACGTCCACGCGCAGGACCGGCTCTGGCAGATGGAGCTCTTCCGGCGCGTGGCGGACGGGCGCATGGCCGAGATCTTGGGCCCCGACCTGGTGGACACCGACCGCTTCCTCCGCACCGTCGGGATGGGCCGCGCCGCCGCCGAAGACGAGCGGCTGCTCGACCCCCGCGCCCGCGCGCTCCTCCAGGCGTACGCGGACGGCGTGAACGCGTGGAT
>DASVVI010000887.1:0-4686 GCA_036386635.1 Longimicrobium sp. | reverse complement strand
GTCGCGGTGGAGGCGCGCCAGGGCGGCGGCCTCGGCCGGGTCGCCGGTGAACGCGGCCAGCAGCGTCACCAGCGTGGGGAGCACGCGCCCCAGCCGCACCGCGCGGTCCGTCAGGGGGGAGCGCCCCAGGAGCGCGATGCTCACCTGGCTGGAGCAGTGGAAGAGCTCCTCCGCCACCGGAAGGGCGTGGGGGCCGCCGTAGCGGTCCACTTCCGGCTCGTACGCGATCCACCGCAGCGAGGGGTGCCCTGAGCCGCGCGTGACCGCCGCCGGCTCCTGGACCGGCTCCCCGGCGGCCGCGGCGGGGAGGGTGCCGCGCAGTTGCTCCTCCAGCCCCGGCGCCACCTCGGCCTCCAGCACGGCGGGGTCGCCGTAGAAGCGTAGCCGCAGGTGCGGCCCCAGCTCGCTGTAGCGGATGAAGAAGAAGCCCCCGGCCAGCCCGCGCTCCAGGCAGCGCGCGGCGAAGGGATGGACCACGCGGGCGAGCACCTCGTCGGTGTGGCCGCGGCCGCGCAGAAAGAGGTGGCCGCTCAGCCAGGCGCCGCCCGGCCGGTGGAAGGTGGCGGGGGGCGCCCCCGCGACGGCCTCAGCCGGCATCGGCCGCGCCCAGGCCGAGCTGGATGACCTGCTCCGCGGCAAAGCGTTCGCCGCCCACGGTGACCAGCGCGTCCGGGCCCGGGTCGCGCTCCACGAAGATGGCGGCGGAGCTCCCCGCGGACGGGGCCATGTGCCCAAAGAGCTCCACCAGCAGCGGCGACGCGAAGTCGATGAACTGCGGCTTCAGGTCGTTGAGCATGGCGCGGTCGAACCGGCGCGCGGGCGGGCCGGCGGCGGGCGGCGCGCCCTCGGCCCCCGGCTCCGGCGGCTCCGGCGGCGTGGGGATTCCGTACACCGCCTCCATCTGCACGTAGGTCTCGCGGGGGAGCCCGTGCTCGCGGCGCCAGCGGTTGGCGCGCTCGAAGAAGGCGGCCGCCGTCTCCGCCGCCTCCCTGCGCGGCAGGAGCGCGGCGGGCACCACCCAGCGCCGCCGCCGCAGCACCAGCGCGCCGTCGAACACCACCCGCGGCTGGTGCGTCACGGTAGTCTGGTACGCGCGGGCGGCGGCGCGCGCCTCCTCCGCGGTCAGGCGCGGCGCGTCGTCTCCCTGGGCACGGGGCGCGTCGCGCAGCGCGGCGGGAAGGTGCAGGGGATAGTCCGGCAGCCGCAGGTTGAAGTGCGCCGCCGGGCTGAAGCGGGAAAGGAGCTGGAAGAGCGGGGGGCGCGCGGACGGCGTCACGAACCCCAGGTCCACCGGCACCACCGGCTGCCCCGTGGGCTCGTGAACGATGCGGAGGGCGGCGGGGTTGGCGGGGTGCCGCTCCACCACCAGCTCGGTGGTGGGCAGCTGCTCCTCGGCCACGCCGCTCTCCCCCGTGGGGTAGCTGATCTCCCAGGGAAGCAGCGGGGGGTGGAGGTTGGCGTTGTGGTTGCCGTCGCCGCAGATCTCGGCGGTGAGCCCCTCGCCCAGGGTGCGGCCCGCCTCCAGCAGGTCGTTCTGCACCCGCCCGGGAAAGAGGCTCAGGAAGCGCGAGAAGTACTTGCCGTACCCGGCGTTGTAGCCCGCGTGCGAAAGGATCAGCCGCCCCGGGCGCCCGTCGCCGGGGGGCACGTACTCCACGAAGGCGGTCACGGAGGCGGCCTCGCCCTCCACGCCCGGAACCTCGTCCACGATGCGGGCCAGCTCGCCGGCGGAAAGGTCGATCTGCTCGGCCGCGGGGTCGCGCAGCCATGCGCGCGCCACCGCCTCGGCGATCCCCCGCTCCGCGGCGCGCAGCCGCTCCACCCACTCCAGCCTGAACGGGTTGCCCAGCGAGTACCCCTGCACCGCCTCGTAGTCGCCCCGCTCGGCGCGCCGGGCCAGCGCCAGGTGCTCCTTCAGGTGCTCGCGGTGGTAGTCCTCGTAGAAGCGCAGCAGGGGGACGGCGCCGCCGCCGGGGGCGTAGTGCCCGTCGAAGAAGTGCCGCATCGTCGCCTGCTCCGCGCGCACGGAGGCCAGGCGGCGGGTGAGGCGCACGTAGCGCTCCAGGCTGGCCACGGCGCGCCGCACGCCGCGGGTGAGGCCCAGCGACGCGGCGGCCTCCGCGGTGGCGTCTTCCATGAAGGGGAGGAGCACCGCGGTGTTGGCGCCGCGCAGCTTCAGCGGTCCGATCCCCGCCTCCACCGCCTCCCGCGCCTGGACCAGGATCGCCACGCGCTCCTTCACCCCCGCGCCCTCGAAGCGCTCCACCTGCGCACGCAGCGCGGCCAGCATGGCGGCCAGCGCCGCCGCCCGCTCGTCCGGGATCGCCTCCAGAAGCGCGCGCAGGGGGAGGTCCCAGTCCACCTCCTGCTCGCGGATCCCCAGGCGGAAGCGCAGCAGCCCGGCCTCCACCAGACGGTCGGTGTACAGGCGGGCCTCTTCCTCGGTCGCCTCCACTTCCGGGTGATCGGCCAGCGCGCGCGTGAGCTCGTGCAGGGCGAGGTGCCCGCGCGCGGCGACGGTTTCGGCCACCAGGTCCACCGCCGCGTTGCCAGGGAGGCGCTGGAACACTTCGCGCCCGCGGTGCACCGCCAGGTACACACGCTGCCCCTCTTCGTGGCCGATAGTGGGGTTGAGCTCCACGTGCAGGTGGGGACGGATCAGCGGGTCGCCCGTAAGGAAGCGCGTGACGATGCCGAAGATCTGCTTGTTGAGCCGCACCATGCTGCGTTTGGCGAGCGGGTCGCCCAGCACCTCCACCCGGTCGGCCTCGCCCCCGAAACTCCCCGGCACCACGGCGCACAGGGTGGCGAAGGGGGTCGCCTTCATGGCTGTGCGCGTGAAGTAGCGAAGGAGGCCGCGCTCCGTCTTCGCCAGCTTGCCGCCGGGCACGCCCTCCGCCTCCAGGTAGCGGGCCTGCGCGTCGTACAGGGCGCGGCTGGAGAGGAGAAGCCCATTCTGGAACGCGGGGTCGGCCAGCAGCGCGCGGAAGCGCCGGCGGGCGGCTTCGGTCTCCGCGGCGTACGCGTCGCGCAGGGCGCCGGCGGCCTCGCCGCGCTCGTGAAGCAGGGCGGCGAACGCCTCCACCGCCGTGGCGCCTTCGCCGGCCAGCGCGGCGTGCGCCGCGGCGAGCCCCGCCGGGCGCGGGGCGCGCAGGTTGAAGAGGTCGCGCCGCAGCTGCACCAGGTGCCGCCGCTCGCCGCCCTCCGGCTGCGCGCTCACGGCCTGGTGCAGGAGGGCCGAGACGGTCTCGCGCTCCTCCCGCAGCCGCTCGTCGATGGCGTGCAGCCGGTCCAGGAGCGCCTCGCACCGTTCCGCGCGCAGCGATTCCACGTGCCCCACGGGGAGGCCGGAGAGGCGGCAGATGAAGTGGGGGAAGAGGGCGGAGGGCGGCGTGCGGCCCTCCGCCGGGACGCGGGCGGGTGCGGGTGGAGCGAGCGTCGTCATGGGTACACCGATGGCGGAGCGTGCGGGCGGCGGAATGCGGCCCGCGAAACTTTGCGGCGGGGGGAGCGGCTCGCCACTCCCGCAACGCGGGGGCGCGGGGTCACGGCCCGGCCTCGGGGAGCGGCGCCCAGGGAAGGGCGTGGCGCTCCAGCAGGCGCCGGATCTCGTCGAGCCCCGCGCCGGGGTGGCGCTCGCGCAGCAGCGCCACGATCCCCGCCACGTTGGGCGCGGCGAAGCTGGAGCCGGGGACTTCGATGCACTCGCCTCCCAGCCAGGTCACGGCCCCGCGGTCGCCGCAGGCGGCGAGGCACTCCACCGCCTCGCCGGCGCGGTAGCCGTACTCGAAGGGAGCGTCGTACGCGCCCACCCCCACGCTCAGCACGTTCTCGAAGACCGAGGGGTAGGCGCGCTCTTCCGCGCGCGGGGCCGCCGCCACCACCACGCTCCCCGCCGCGCGTGCCTCTTCGCAGGCGGTGTAGAGCGGCACCAGCGCCTCCTGCAGCGGCGTCCAAAGGCTGAGGCTGATCACGTCGAAGCGCTCGCGGACGGCCCACAGCACGGCCTGGTGCAGGGCGGTGACGGAGGTCTCCAGGCGGTCGGTGAATACGCGCACGGGGCAGATCTCCGCGCCGGGCGCCACGCGCCACAGGGTGGAGATGCACGCGGTGCCGTGCCCGCTGCGGTCCTCGTCGCCCGGCGCGGGCGCCTCGCCCGCGGCAAAGGTGACGCCGGGGCGCAGCCGCAGCCCGGGGAGGCGCACCGAGGGGTCCCACCCGCTGTCCACCACGGCCACGCGCACGCCCCGCCCGCTGGCGGAGCCCAGCGCTTCGCGCACCCAGCGCGGGCGCGGCAGGGGAGCGCGCATCCGGGCGGCGCCGGGCGCCGGGCGGGGCACGGGGGGCTCCGTCACCGCCGGGCCGCTCACCGCTCGGTTCCCGGCTCGCACCCGTTCCCGTCCGGGTCCGTGCGGATGCAGGTGGGCCAGGTGCAGCGGGTGCACGCCGTGCAGTCGCCGCAGCCGGTGTACACGGTGCATCCCGTGCACTCGCCGCACTCCGCGCCGGCGGTGGTCTCGAACGTCTCCACGCGCAGCTCGGCCAGGCTCAGCTTCAACGCCATCCGGTGCGTCCGGCACGCGGCGTCCCGGAGCTTTCCACGCGCCGCCCCGTCGGGCTCGGCTTCAGCGCCATCATTCTTCTCCCCGTGTGTGAATGGGCGTGGCCGGGCCGGGGCCCGGGCAC
>DASVVI010000886.1:0-7127 GCA_036386635.1 Longimicrobium sp. | reverse complement strand
GCACGCCCCTCCCCCGCCTT
Organism: Longimicrobium sp.; assembly: GCA_036386635.1. Taxonomy (GTDB): domain Bacteria; phylum Gemmatimonadota; class Gemmatimonadetes; order Longimicrobiales; family Longimicrobiaceae; genus Longimicrobium. Next base: position 7,107 of record DASVVI010000886.1, on the reverse strand, counting down.
GCGCCGGGAAAGGGCCCGCGCGATCACAACCGGCGTCTGGCCGAAACGCACTAACGCACTAACGCACTAACGCACTTCCTACCGCCTGAACCGATCCGCATACCTCTGCTCCCCCCCCGTCTCCCACGGCCGGTACGTATTCGCGAACTCGATCCGCTCCCCCAGCACCGGGTGCGACGCGCGGAACAGCTTGTACAGCGTACCGGGATACGGCACGGCCAGGTTCTCCGCCTGCAGCTTGGCGAAGGCGGTGGCGGCCGAGCGATTGTCGTGCGTCAGCTCCAGACCGAAGCGGTCCGCCTCGTGCTCGCTGTGGCGCGTCACCGCGTACAGCGCCGGCGTCGCCAGGAAGCTAACCACGCCGAAGACCAGAATCAGCAGCGGGTACGACGCGACATCCGAGAGCCGATCGAATCCGAATCGCTCCCGGTACCTCGCGATCAGCCACCCGGCCGACGCGTGCACCGCGTACAGGCACAGCAGAATCAGGAGCGAGATGACACCCAGCATCATGAAGACGTGCTTCAGGACGTAGTGCCCCATCTCGTGCCCCATCACAAAGATCACCTCGCGCGAGTCCAGCTTCCTCAGCAGCGTATCCCACAGCACGATGCGCTTGCTCCCGCCGAAGCCGGTGACGTACGCGTTCACCGACTCCGTATCTACACTCTTGTTCACCTCGAAGACGCGCCCGCCCTCGATCCCCGCCCGCCGCGCGGTGTCCAGGATCTGCGCCTCCAGCTGCTTGTTCTTCATCGGCCCGAAATCGTTGTAGAGCGGGTCGATGAAGATGGGGCTCAGCCACTGCCCGGCCACCACCAGCGGGATGATGGCCATCGCCGTGTAGAGCCACCAGCGGCGCGGGCTCTTTTTGAGGAGGAGGTACGGGATCCAGAGCGTGGCAGCGAGCACGGCGAGCCCGACTAACAGCGCCTTGGCCGCATCGCCGAACCACTTGCCGAAGCTCTGGTTGGAGAGCCCGTACGCGTGCTCGCGCACGAAGCCGCTGTAGTACGCCAACGGCAGGTCCAGAATCCAGGTGAGGAGCGAGAACATCGCCCCGTACAGCACGAGCGTAAAGAACCAGTTGCGCCCCACCCTCCGCGCCGCGTCGCGCATCCGCGCCGAAAGGCCGCTGAACAGGATGACCGCGGGCACCAGGAAGCCCCAGATCGTCCCGATCACCCAGAGCACGTTGCCGCTGCGGTGGTAGCGCACCGCCTTGGCGCTCGGCTTCGGCACGGGCACGTGCGCCGCCGCGGAAACCTGCGGCTGGGCCGCGGGGGCGGGCGTCTGCTGGGCGTGCGCGGCGGGCGCCAGTGCGAGGACGAGGCACAGGAACAGCGTGCGGAGCCGGTTCATGACGAGGTCGTTGGGTGGGATGGAGGGTCCTGCGGGAAGGTGTGGGCCGCGCGCTCGAGCGGCGCGCGGCCCCGGTCGGTCAGACCTGCGGCGGAAGCTCCTGCACGCCCTGGAGCTGGTGAAGGATGCCGTTGAGCATCTGCTCCCTGCGCTTGAGGGCTTCGCGGAAATCGAAGTTGTCGGTCCCCGCGATCTCGTCGTGCAGGTCGGAAAGGTATGAGCGAAGCGCGTCCGCCAGCAGGGCGGCGCCTTCCGTGTCGAGCGAGAGTTGGGTCATCCCAGCGGCTCCGTTTGCGTTTGGATGGGTCGGTCGGTCCAGTCCTTCCCCGTCCTCACGCAAACCGCGTACGAACCCGGCCGCAGCTCACCCCTTCCGCGCCCGCACCTCGTCCACCAGGCGTGGCAGGACCGCGCCCGCCGTCCCCTGCAGGAACACGTTGGCGATGCCGGTCAGCTCGCTCGGCTCGGGATTCACCTCGATGACGAAGGCGCCGTTGGACCGCGCGATGTGGGGCAGGTCGGCCGCGGGCCACACCGTCCCCGAGGTCCCCACCAGGAGAAGGGCGTCACAGCGGCGCGCATCGTCCCACGCGCGCTCCACCGCCTGCTTCGGCAGCATCTCCCCGAACCACACCACATCCGGCCGCAGCGGCGACCCGCATGCCGGGCAGGGCGGCGGATCACACTCGCCATCCTCCTCGCCCGCGATGTCGCCGGAGACGGGATGGCCGGCGTCCAGGCAGCGGAGCCTGCGGATGTTGCCGTGGAGCTCCACCACGTCCTCGCAGCCCGCCACGGCGTGCAGACCGTCTACGTTCTGCGTGACCACTGTGACGCTGGGCAGCAGGCGCTGCAGCTCCGTCACCGCGAGGTGTCCGGGGTGCGGCGCGGCCTCGGCCACGCGGCGGCGGCGCCACGCGTACCAGCTCCACACGCGCCGAGGGTTTGCGCGAAACCCTTGCTCGGTCGCGAGCTCCTGCGGATCGAACTCGGCCCACAGCCCGTCCATCGCATCGCGAAATGTGGGGATGCCGCTTTCCTTCGACATCCCCGCCCCCGTGGATACCACCACCCGCCGCGCCCGCGCCAGCGCGTCCGCCGCCGCGGCCATCACGTCAGGCGATACCAGGATCTTGTTCGGCATGAAGGCTACTCCGGTCTGAATTCCGCCGTAACTGTGATTGGCCCCAAAAGATTCCTATTGAACTCCTCCAGATCCTCGGCCGGGATCCAGTACTCCTCGTGCCCCCGGGCACCCACGACGCGAGGAGCGTACCGGCTGAGAAAATCGGTCCGCACTTCGAAGCGCGTCACGTATCCTACGTACCCCGAAGCGGGGTCGCGCGTGTTCCAGTCGCGGGCGATCTGCGCCGCATACGCCTCGTTCGTGACCGGGTAGAAGATGGGCTGGTGCGCCAGGCGCGGTGGAAAGGCCGTCCACCCGCTGTCGCGGATCAGCGCCAGCTCGGCGTCGCCCACGGGGCGCCAGAGCGTCGTCGTCTCGCCGCTCATACGCGGTGCACCACCTCGCCGCCGACCATCGTGAGCACGCACTCCATCGTCCGTAGCTCGTCCGCCTGCACCCCGAGCGGGTCCCGGTCCCAGGCGGCGAGGTCCGCGTGATAGCCCGGGAGCAGGCGCCCCTGCCGGTCCGACTCGTTCGCGGCGTAGGCGGGCCCCTCGGTGTACGCCCGCAGCGCATCCTCGGCGGAGATGCAGTGCTCCGGGAACCAGCCGCCCTCGGGCGCGCCATCCCAACCCCGGCGCGCGACGGCGGCAAAGAGGCCGGGGCGCGGATCGACCGTCTCCACCGGCACGTCGGACCCGAAGGCGAGCACCATCCCCGCGCGCTTCACCGCCGCGAACGGGTAGGCGCCGCGCGACCGCTCGTGCCCCCAGTGCCGCTCGGCCGCGGGGATGTCGGTCATCAGGTGCACCGGCTGCACCGACGCCACGATCCCGGACCGGGCAGCGCGCTCCCACAGCTCGGGCGGGCAGAGCTGTAGGTGCTCGATGCGGTGCCGCATGGCGCGGGGCGGGGCCACGCTCCCCATCAACTCGATCGCCAGCTCCACCGCCGCGTCGCCGATGGCGTGCACCGTGGACGCGATCCCCGCATCGGCCGCGCGGCGCACGTGCGCGCGGAACTCGTCGGACGCGAGCGTCTGGATGCCCCGCTCGTCCGTGCTCCCCTCGTACGGCTCGCGCAGCCACGCCGTGCGCGAGCCGAGCGCGCCGTCGAGGAACATCTTCACCCCGCCCAGCTTCAGCCACTCCCCCCCGAAGCCGCTGCGCACCCCCAGCTCGATCGCCGCGTCCAGCCGCGCCAGCGGGATCGCCTGGAGCACGCGCAGTCGCAGCACGCCGTCCGCCTGCATCGCCGTGAAGTCCTCGATCCCCGTCGCCTCCACCGAATGCACGCCGGTCAGCCCCAGCGCGTGCACGGCGCGCTGCGCATCCAGCAGCGCCCCGCGCACCTCCGCCGCGGTGGGAACGGGAAGGTGCGCCTCCGCGAGCAGCTTCGCCGTCTCCAGCAGGATGCCAGTCGGTTCCCCGGCCACATCGCGCACGATGGTGCCGCCCTCGGGATCGGGCGTGTCGCGGGTGATCCCGCACCGCCGCAGCCCCTCAGAGCTCAGCCAAGCCGCGTGGATGTCGTGGCTCTCCAGGTAGCACGGCCGCCCCGGAACCGCCGCATCCAGATCGTGGCGCGACGGAAAGCGCCCCCAGCGGTGCACGTCCCACCCGAGCCCCCTGATCCACCCCTCGCCCCCCGCCGCGCCCACGGCGGCAACGCCCTCCTCCAGCGTGCGCGCGGCGTTCAGGTCCACCCGCCGCCGCGCCATCGCCCACAGCGTCAGGTGCACGTGCGCATCGGTGAGCCCCGGCGTTACCGTGGCCCCATCCAGCCGCTCCGTTCCGTACCCGGGCTTCGCCGCCGCCCGCACCTCCTCCTCGCTCCCGAGCGCCACCACGCGCCCCTCGCGCACCAGCAGCGCCCTCACCGGCGCATGGCTCCCCAGCACGTGAATGCGATCCGCGACGACGATCAGGTCTGTCTGCATTGGGCAAGGCGAAGGAGGGCGGTACGGGGCGGGCGCGGGCAAGATGGGGGCGGGGGCGGGATGGGGCAACGGCGGGGGGCCCGACCCTCACCCCCGGCTCGTTACACTCGCCTGCCCCCTCTCCCGATAACAGGAGAGGGCTGCGCCCTCTGTTATCGAGAGAGGGGGCGTATATCGTTGCGGGGTGCGAAGATCCGGTAGGGGCGCGATTCATCGCGCCCGTGTCCGACGCTGCTCCGCCGCCTGCCACGCGCACCGATGCCGGTAGGGGCAGACCTGCGTGTCTGCCCACCCTCGCCCGAACCGCGACTTCCGCTCTTCGCGCACCAACACCCGTAGGGGCCGCCCCACGTGGCTGCCCGTGCCTCGCCGCGCACCGCCCCACGCGCCCGCGCACCAACGCACGCAAAACGCCCCTCCCCCGCAGTTTGGGGGAGGGGCCGCGAGTCGACGAGCGGGGGAGGGGGCCCGCGCCCCCCGCCCTCACATCCGCGCCACCACCCCCTCCACGAGCGCCGTCAGCCCCGGCTCCGCCGCGCGCGCGGTGGCGATGATCCGCTCGATGTTCGCCACCTCCAGCGCGTCCGGCAAGCAGGCGTCGGTGATGATGGACACGCCCATCACCCGCATCCCCCCGTGGATCGCCACGATGACCTCGGGAACGGTGGACATCCCCACCACGTCGGCGCCCATCGCGCGGAGCATGCGGTACTCGGCGCGCGTCTCCAGGTTGGGCCCGGGGACGGCCACGTACACTCCGCTGCGCAGCGGGATGCGCCGCTCCATCGCCACCTCGCGCGCCAGCGCCTGGAGCCCGCGGTCGTACACCTGCGACATGTCCGGGAAGCGGGGACCAAGCGAGTCGTCGTTGGGGCCGATCAGCGGGTTGTCGCCCAGCAGGTTGATGTGGTCGGCGATCAGGACCAGGTCGCCGGGGCTCCAGAAGGGGTTCATCCCCCCGCACGCGTTGGAGACGATCAGCGTCCCCGCGCCCAGCGCCCGCATCACGCGCACGGGGAAGGTCACCTGCTGGAGGGAGTAGCCCTCGTAGCGGTGAAAGCGGCCCTGCATCGCCACCACGGGCCGGCCGCCGAGCGTGCCCAGCAGGAGGCGCCCCGTGTGCGATTCCACGGTGGAGAGCGGGAAGTGCGGGATCTCCGCGTAGGGGATCTCGGTCTCCACCTCGATGCGGTCCGCCAGCCCGCCGAGCCCCGTCCCCAGGATGATTCCCGCGTCCGGCTTCAGCGTGCTCCGCGCCTGGATGGTTGCCATCGCCTCCGCGATGCGCTCCCTCAGCTCCGCCACTCAGCTCTCCCCATCGCTGCCCTCGCCCTCGGGCGCCTCGGTGCCGCGCTCACCCTGCCCCTCCGCCTCCAGGCGGGTGAGGGTGGCGGTGAGGCCCTCCTCCTGCTCGATCTCGCCGAGCTGCCGCTCCACCATCGCGCGGAAGATGCGCAGGAAGCGCACGCGCTGCCCCTGGATGCGCCGCAGCGCCTCCAGGGCGAGCGAGACCTGGCGCTTGGCGTCGGAGACGATGCGCTCCCCCTGCGAGCGCGCCTCGCGCAGCAGGAGGTCGGCCTCGCGCCGCGCCTGGTCGCGCATGTCCTCGCGCAGCTGCTGGGCGGAAACGAGCGCCTCGTTCATCGCCCGCTCGCGGTCGCGGTACTCCGCCATGGAGCCGGACATCGCGTCCACCTTGCCGGCAAGCGCGCTGTTCTGCCGCACGAGCTCTTCCATGCGGCTGGCGACCACTTCCAGGAAGTTGTCGACGGATTCCGCGTCGTACCCGCGCATCACGCGGCGGAAGTCGCCCTTCTTCTTGCGAACGTCGAGCGGTGTAAGATCGATCATCCCCGCTCCCCAAAGAGAACCGAGCCCACGCGAACGAGGGTGCTCCCCTCCTCCACCGCAATCTCGAAGTCGTTGCTCATCCCCATCGAAAGCTGCCGCCCCGCCAGCCCCGGCACCTGCCGCGCCACATCGTCCAGCAGCTCGCGCGTGCGCCGGAAGGCCGCGCGTACCACCTGCTCGTCGTCGGTGAAGGGCGCCATCGTCATCAGCCCCTCCACCCGCATCCCCGGCATCTCCACGATCCGCCCGACGCCCTCCACCAGCGCATCCGGCTCGAAGCCGCCCTTGGTCCCCTCCCCCGACGCGTTCACCTGCACCAGCGCCCGCACATCGACGCCGCGCTTCACGGCTTCGGCGGAGAGTGCTTCGGCCAGGCGGAGCGAGTCGAGCGAGTGGATCAGGTCGAAGAGGGGGAGCGCCTTCCCCGCCTTGTTGCGCTGGAGGTGCCCGATCAGGTGCCACCCGACCGTCTCGCGCCCGACCTCGGCGACCTTTTCCTCCAGCTCCTGGACGCGGTTCTCGCCGACGTCCGCCACCCCCGCCGCCTTCACCGCCCGCACCGCATCGGCGCGATGCGTCTTGGTGACCGCCACCAGCGTGACCGGATCAGAGCGCCCGGCGCGCTCCCGCGCCCGCTCGATCCTCTCCCGCACCTCCGCCACGCGCGCCGCAACCTGTGCCGAATCCATGGGGTGGGATTGTAAAGCGGTGTGGCGGTGGGGGCAAGAAGAGGGGAATGGGGAATGGGGAATGAGTGCACGCGTGCATCCGTGCGGATTGCGTGGGTTCGGTGCGCGGGATGGCACGGGCAGCCACGTGGGGCGGCCCC
>DASVVI010000885.1:0-2008 GCA_036386635.1 Longimicrobium sp. | reverse complement strand
TGCGGATGGTGGCGAGCTCGCCCGTGCGGAATGAGCGCGTGGCATCGTCCGCCAGCTCCGGCTCGACGCCGACGATGCGGCACGCGGGAGCGAAGTCGCGCGCCGCCAGCGCCGAGCCGCTCAACAGTCCGCCGCCGCCGCAGGGGGCGAAGAGGGCATCGAGCGGCCCCGTTTCCTCCATCAGCTCCAGCGCGGCGGTGCCCTGGCCGGCGACGACGTCCGCGTGGTCGTACGGGGGGATCAGCGCCATCCCGCGCTCCTGCTGCAGCTCGGCGGCAATCTCCTGGCGGTCGCGCACCTTGGGGTCGTAGAGGACCACCTCGGCGCCGTAGCCGCGGGTGCCGGCGATCTTGGCGGCGGGGGCGTTGTCCGGCATCACCACGACGACCCGGATCCCGAGCAGGCGCCCCGTGAGCGCCACCGCCTGCGCATGGTTGCCGGAGGAGAAGGTGAGGACCCCGCGCGCCCGCTCCTCGTCCGAAAGGAGCGAGACGGCGTTGTAGGCGCCGCGGAACTTGAAGGCACCGCCGCGCTGGAAGTTCTCGCACTTGAGGAAGACGCGCGCGCCCGTCATCTCGTCCAGCGTGCGCGACGTGTGCACCGGGGTGCGGTTCGCGATTCCGCGCAGCCGCTCCGCCGCGGCTCGTACGTCGTCCGCCGTAGGCAGGGTTTCGGTCATCGGCATGTAGTCATACGACCGTGGTTTTCAGTACTTAGGGATAGACGGGTCCACTTCGTCGGACCAGCGCAGGATGCCGCCCGTCAGGTTGTGCACGCGCTCGAAGCCCTGCTCGCGCAGGAACCCGGCGGCGTGCGCGCTGCGGCCGCCGGAGCGGCACTGCATCACCAGCTCGTCCTCCGAGTTCAGCTCGTCCATCCGGCTGGGAAGGTCGTTCAGGGGGATGAGGCGCGCACCCTGCGGACCCAGGTTGCCGATCTCCCACTCCCACGGCTCGCGCACGTCCACGATGGTCACGCGGTCGCCGCGGTCCAGGCGCGCCTTGAGCTCCGTGGGGGTCATCTCGGGTACGTCGTCGTGCATCGCATCCTCCCGTTTGGCCTCGGCGGTGCCGACGCCGCAGAAGCGCTCGTAGTCGATCGGCTCGTGGATCGTGGGGTGCTCGCCGCACGCGGGACACGCCGGGTCGCGGCGGAGGCGCATCTCGCGGAACCTCATCCGCAGCGCATCGAAAAGCAAGAGACGCCCCACCAGCGTTTCACCCACATCGAGCACGATCTTGAGCGCCTCTGTGGCCTGGACGGAGCCGATGATTCCCGGCAGCACTCCCATCACGCCTCCCTCCGCGCAATTGGGCACCAGGTGCGGCGGCGGCGGCTCGGCGAAGAGGCAGCGGTAGCACGGCCCGCGCTCCGCCCAGAAGACGGAGGCCTGCCCCTCCCAGCGCAGGATGGACCCGTAGACGTTCGGCTTCCCCTCCAGCACGCAGGCGTCGTTCAGCAGGTAGCGCGTGGGGAAGTTGTCGGTGCCGTCGATCACCACGTCGAAGCCGCGCACGATCTCTCTCGCGCCGGCCGAAGTGAGGCGCAGCGCGAAGCCCTCCACGTGCACGTGCGGGTTGATCTCGGCGATGCGGTCGCGCGCGGAGTCCAGCTTGGGACGGCCGATGTCGCGCGTGCCGTGGATGACCTGGCGCTGCAGGTTGGTGGCGTCCACGACATCGAAGTCCACGATCCCCAGCGTCCCCACGCCGGCGGCGGAGAGGTACATCGCGACCGGCGAGCCGAGCCCGCCCGCGCCCACCACCAGGATGCGCGCACCCTTGAGCCGCGCCTGGCCGGCGGGGCCCACGTGGGGAAGGATCAGGTGCCGCGCGTAGCGCAGCGACTCGTCGGCGGTGAGCGCCGGGGGTGTCTGCTCCAACATCGTCCGCCTGTCTGTTCTGGGTCCGCGAAGCTGCTCCACAAGGGTAACGGGTGCGTCAACCGTCCGGCCGCAGTCTTGTATCGTGCAGCGCTTTACGATAGCATTCGCCTCCCGCGGTCCCCT
>DASVVI010000884.1:0-1661 GCA_036386635.1 Longimicrobium sp. | reverse complement strand
CATCACCGGCGCCGCCACCATCGTCGGCGGGACGCTGCACACGCTGCCCTTTCTGCTGTCATCGCTCCACCTGGCACTCACCATGGCGTACGTCGTGGTCGCGGTGGAGCTCGTCGCGATCGCGTACATCCGCTACCACTTCATGAAGTCGCCGCTGGGGAAGACGGTCGTGCAGGTGCTGCTGGGCGGCGGCCTCGTCTTCCTCACCGGGCTGTGGATGGGGAGCTGGGGCGGCGGCCACTGACGCTCCCGGGCGCCGCGCCGATTGCGATGGAAGCTGCGGCGTGGCATACTCTTCCGCTCCCCGCCGTTACCCAGCTTCCGCGCCTCGGCCATGTCGCTCTACGCACGCAGCACCCCCGTCTACGAGCACACCGGCGACGACACCTACATCTATCCCACGCAGCCCAGCGGGGCACAGCGGCTGGCGCTGCGCGTGCTCCAGGCCGGCGCGCTCGCCGTGGTGCTGGCGGCGGCCACGTACAAGGTGTTCGAGCTGGACCGCTTCTTCGTCCCCAAGGAGCTGGTGCTGCACCTGACCGCGCTGATCGCGGGGATGCTCTGCCTGGGCGCGGCGCGGCGGGTGTCGCTGGGGCGCGTGGACCTGCTGCTGGCGGGGTACCTGGTGCTCGGCGCCGCGTCCGCAGCCCTGGCGCAGAATCCGTGGGCGGGAATGCGGGCGCTGGGGGTGAGCGCGTCCGGGATCATGGTGTTCTGGGCCGCGCGCTCTCTGGGACGGGCCGGGCTGGCGCGCCCCCTCCTGGTGGCCATCGGCATCGCGGTGACGCTGGGGGCGCTCACCTCGCTCGCGCAGACGTACGGGGTGCGGCTGGACTTCTTCAGCGTCAACCGCGCTCCGGGCGGGACGCTTGGCAACCGCAACTTCGTGGCGCACCTCTGCGCCTTCGGGCTTGCCATCCTGGCGCTCTGCGCGTTGCGGGCGTGGCGTGGCCCGGGGGTGGCGCTGGGCGCGGTGGGGTTCGCGGCGCTGGCGGCGGTGCTGTTCCTCACGCGCTCGCGCGCGGCCTGGCTGGGCGTGGCCGCGGGGCTGGCGACGCTCGTGCTCGGCTGGCTCATCGTGCGACCCGTGCGCCGCGACGGGCGCAGCTGGCTGCGGCTGGTGATGCTCCTCCTCTTCGCGGGCGGGGGTGTGGCGGTGGCGCTCATGGTCCCCAACAAGCTGCGCTGGAACAGCGACGATCCGTATGGCGAGACGGCGCGCGGCGTCGTCAACTACCAGGAGGGGAGCGGGCGGGGGCGGCTGATCCAGTACGGCAACACGCTGCGCATGGCCGCGGCGCACCCGGTGCTCGGCGTGGGTCCCGGCAACTGGCCCGTGGAGTATCCCGGCTTCGCGAAGCGCCGCGACCCCTCAATGGACCCCAACGAGGGCGGGATGACCTCCAACCCCTGGCCCAGCAGCGACTGGGTCGCGCTCCTGGCCGAGCGCGGCCTCCCCGCCTTTGCCCTGCTGGTGCTCGCGATGGCGGGGCTGGCCGGCACCGCCTGGCGCCGCATGCGCACCGCCCGCGACGCTGACGAGGGGCTCGTCGCTCTCGCCCTCGCTGCCACCCTGGTCGCGACGCTGGTGGTGGGCGCGTTCGACGCGGTCCTGCTGCTGGCGCTCCCCTCGCTGCTGATCTGGGCCGCGCTGGGTGCCC
>DASVVI010000883.1:0-2387 GCA_036386635.1 Longimicrobium sp. | reverse complement strand
CACGCATACCAGCCGCGATTTCAAGAAGCCGTACGAGGAGGCGTCGTTCACGGCGAAGCAACGGTATCGCTACCGCACCCCGTGCAAGAACGGCAACGCTCCGGTCGACATCACCGGCGTGATCCCCATCACCCGCGAGGTGACCCAGGCCAGCGCGCGGAAGTTCAAATACACCGCCACGAAGAGCGGCGTGTCCTCGAGCCGTACGCTGCCGTGACGACCGAACGCGATCGTTGCCGCGCTAACCCGCGGCTCGTACAATGCGGCTGTATCTGGTACGGTTTGCGCCGGCCGTCAACCCGCGGAAAAGAGGGATCATGAAGCAGAGGGCGGAGCGGACGGACGGCGGGCACGACCGGCGCGGCGGCGGGCACGCTCCCGAGCCGGTGACGGCCGGGCCGCGTGCGGCGCAGCGCCAGGCTCTGCGCCCCGGCGCGGCGTCGGCGCGGCGCATGGGGCACCAGCGCGCGAGCTCCGTGCTCGCCGGCTCAGCCGCGGCGGGCGCACCCGGCACTGGCGCCCGGCGCACGGGCGGGTTCCGCGCGCCCGCGAGCACCGGCGGCGGCGGCGTGCTGGTTCAGCGCTGCGGGTGCGGCGGAGGCTGCGCCTCGTGCAGGGCCAGGGAGGAGGAGCTCGTGCAGCGGCAGCCCCGCGACGGCGCCGCTCCGCATCGCGCGGCCCTGGATGCGCGTCCCCGCGGCGGCGGCCAGCCGCTGGACTCCGGGACGCGCTCCTTCATGGAGCCGCGCTTCGGGCGCGACTTCGGCGGCGTGCGCCTGCACACGGGCCCCGATGCCGCGGCCAGCGCGCGGGGGGTGAACGCGCGCGCCTTCACCGTGGGCCAGGACATCTACTTCGGGGCGGGGGAGTACAGCCCGCGCAGCGCCCCCGGACGCCGCCTGCTGGCGCACGAGCTGACGCACACGGTGCAGCAGTCGGGCGGCTCCCCGGTGCCGCAGCGCGCGCTGCGGGTAAGCCAGCCCGGCGACCACCTGGAGCGCGAGGCGGAGCGCGTCGCATCGCGCGTGGTGGACGGAGCGGGCTCCACGGGCCCCATCACGCGGGTGGGCGGCGGAGTGGCGCAGCGGCTGGAGTTCCCCTCGTGGGAAGACGTGGAGGACGCAGCCGGCGCCGCGTACGACTCTGTGGTGGAGACGGCGGAGGACGTGGGCGAGGCGGTCGTCGAGGGCGCGGAGTGGGTGGGCGAGCAGGCCGCCGATGCCGGCAACTGGCTGCTCAGCACCGCCGGGGCGGCGGCGATGGCCGGCGTGGAGGCGCTGGTCGGGATGTTCGGCGGCAGCATCACCGTTACCGGCACGTGCATCGTCGTCACCATCCCCAGCATCCCGCTCTTCCCCTCCTTCCAGACCACGCTGGGGCAGACGCCCGAGTACCCGTTCTACCTGCCCCTGCTGACCGGGGGCACCATGATCGGGCCGGTGCCTCTCGCCGGCACGCTGGGGCTCCTCGCCACCATCCAGGGCTCCATCGAGGCGGCGGTCGGGCCGGGCGAGATCCGCGGGATCAACCTGACGGTGTGCCCGCTCTCCGGCAGCGCGACGGCCACGGGACAGCTGTACGCGGCGGCCGCCATCGGGCCGCGGCTCACCATGTTCGGCGGCGTGCTCGGCGCGTTGGGGACGATCCTCCCCTTCGATCCGCCGATCCCGGTGATCATCGCCGCGCAGGCCGGGCTCCGCGGGATCGTCACGGGGTGGGGCGTGGGTGCCATCCAGAACACCGTCACGCTCGGCTACTCCATCAGTGGCGGGCTCACCTTCAACAACACCACCGAGTTGATGGCGGGGGTGCTGCTGCAGGGCGACCTGGACGCCTACGCCGCGTTGCGGCTGTACGACAGAGTGATCTGCGACTACGCGTACCGGCTGGGGCACTGGGAGACGGGGGCGGCGTACCAGCTCACCATCCCCATCAACGCCGGCCTGAGCGGCGCCGGCGGCACGGGGAGCGTGGGGCCGGTCACGCACGGGGCGATGCCAATCGGCGACATCACCACCGCCATCCGGCCACCGCCCGCGGGGCTCGTCTGCCTGACCTGGCCGCAGATCAAGAAGTACCTGTGCGAGATCGGAGTGCTGCCCCCGGAGCCGTGCGCGCCCGAGGCGGCGCCCGGCCCGGGTGTGGCGCCGCTGGCGGGTCCCTGTCCCGTCCCGGTCAACTTCCGCCAGACGAAGGGTGAGGCTCGGAGCGAGGGCAGACTCTACTTCGAGTACGCGTGGGACTCGAGCACCGGGAAGTTGTCCGATCTCTCCGCGGTGGAAGTGGGGGAGTACGTCGCGTATCCCAATGGGGACCCGTACTACTGGCCGTCTCCCCCCTGGAAAGGAAGTTCCAAGAATCCTGAAGTCACCTTCGACGTTCCGGGT
>DASVVI010000882.1:0-3697 GCA_036386635.1 Longimicrobium sp. | reverse complement strand
GCCGAGCTGGGCGACGTGCCGCTGATGGATCTGGACGTGCGCGACGAGGCGCAGGTGGCCGCCGTCTTCGGGACGCTGAAGGAGCGGTGGGGGCAGCTCGACTTCCTCCTCCACTCCGTCGCCTTCGCCCCCAAGGCCGCGATGGCGAACCCGTTCATCGAGACGCAGCGCGACGACTTCCTCGCCGCGCACGAGATCTCGGCCTACTCCCTCGTCGCCCTCTCGCGCGCGGCCTCGGCGATGATGCCGGAGGGGGGGAGCATCGTAACCATGACCTACTACGGGTCGCAAAAGGCGGTGCCCGGGTACAACGTGATGGGTGTGGCGAAGGCGGCGCTGGAGGCGTGCGTGCGCTACCTTGCGATCGACCTGGGGCAGCGCGGCATCCGCATCAACGCCGTCTCGGCCGGCGCCATCAACACGCTTGCGGCGCGCGGCGTGGCCCACTTCCGCGACCTGATGCGCATTACCGCCGAGCGCTCGCCGCTCAAGCGCACCGTGGAGCCGGACGAGGTGGGGAACGCCGCCCTCTTCCTGGCGTCGCAGCTCTCAGCCGGGGTCACGGGCGAGACGATGTACGTGGACGCGGGCTTCAACATCACCGCGGGTTGAAGCCACCGGTCTTCCCGGACAGCACATCCCCGCGGAGTCGCTCGTGGAAGCGGTGGAGGCGATCCTGGCGCTGTCGCGGGGTTGACGGTCCGATTATCTTGGTCCCAGCCCCAGTCGGCGCCGCGGACCGAAACCTGCGACGCGCAAAAGGGTAACAAGTGACCGATGCGGCGGGAGTCGTCCGGCCCGCGACACACCATACACTGCGGGGGCAGCGATGCAGACCGAAAACGCGACCGCGAACGTAAATACAGAGACCGCCACCAGCCCCGTCACGGTGACCCCGACGGCCGTCACCGAGGTTCGCCGCTACATGGAGGAGCAGGGGGCCACCGAGTCCGCCGGGCTGCGCGTGGGTGTGCTTCCGGGCGGGTGCTCCGGCTTCCAGTACGGCCTCAACATCGAGGACGAGGCGGGCGAGGACGACATGATCCTGGAGTCGAACGGAGTGCGGCTCTTCGTGGACCCGTTCAGCCTCCAGTACCTGGCCGGCGTGGAGATCGATTTCGTCTCCACCTTCCAGGGCTCGGGCTTCACCTTCAACAACCCGAACGCCAGCGGCGGCTGCGGCTGCGGCAGCTCGTTCACGGTGTGAGGGGAGGCCCTCACCCCCGGCTCGTTACACTCGCCTGCCCCCTCTCCCGATAACAGGAGAGGGCTCCGCCCTCTGTTATCGAGAGAGGGGGCCGGAAATGCGCCCCTGCCACGCCATCGTGGTAGGGGCGCGATTTATCGCGCCCGTCCTCCGCGCGCCCCGACGCGTGCGTTCCGCAACGATCGCTGTCCAGACGCAAGAACGCCCGGCTCCTCGCGAGGCCGGGCGTTCTGTGCATCGTAGGGCGCGGCTACGGGTTGTGGCGGCCGGGCTTCTTGCGGCGGACCATCTCGACGTAGCCGTTGTTCGGGTTGCCGCCGTCGCGAAGGATCTGGTCCACGCGGTCGGGGCCGCGGTTGTAGGCGAGGAGCGCCAGGTTCACGTTGCCGTCGTACTTCACGATCAGCGTCCTCAGGTAGCGGAAGCCGATGCGCAGGTTGGTGTCGCGGTCGTACAGGTTGTGCCGCGTGGTGCCGTTCACCCGGAAAAACTTCGCGGTGGACGGCATCAATTGCGTCAGCCCCACGGCGCCCACGCTGCTCCTGGCGCGGTGGTTGAACTCGCTCTCCGCGCGCACCAGCCCGAACGCCAGGTCCGGATCGATCTCCTCCGCGCGGGCGATCTCCTCGATCCGCGCCGCCATGTCCGCCGGAATCGCGTAGCGGGCCGAGTAGTTGACCGTGCGCCGCAGCTTCTCCACCTCCACCGTCTGTAGGTCCCGCATGCCGCCTGCGCTCGGATCCACGATGCCGCTGAAGACCGAGCCGGTGGCGTCGCTGCTGCTGGCGGTGCGCGCGCCCATCACGAACGCGGCGATCACCAGGAGCCCTCCCACAATCGCGCTGCGCAGCACCGGGACGAGTTCCAGGCGGGGCTGCTTGCGGGACTCGATGTCGTTCTGAAGCCTCAACAGGAGAGACTGCATGCCAGCCTCCGGGGGTTCTGGTTCTCAGCGAGCGGGGAAGCGCCGAGCCAGGGCTAAGCCCCGGCCGCCGCCGTCCAGACCCCGCTCTGTCCCCCCTCTTTGTGCAGCAAACGTACCTCCACGATGGCCATTCCCCGGTCCATTCCTTTACACATATCGTAAACGGTGAGGAGCGCGCAGCTTACCGCCGTGAGCGCTTCCATCTCCACCCCGGTCTTGCCATCGGTGCGCGTGGTGGCCGTCGCGCGCAGGCCGGGGAGCGCGTGGTCCACCTCCAGCACCACCGCCACGGAGGTGAGGGGAAGGGGGTGGCAGAGGGGGATCAGGTCGGCGGTCCGCTTCGCCCCCATGATCCCCGCGACCTCCGCGACGGTGAGGACGGCGCCCTTGGCCGCGCGTCCCTCCACCACCGCCGCCAACGTCGCGGGCGCCATGCGGATGCGCCCCTCCGCCACCGCTGTCCGCCGCGTCACCTCCTTGTCCCCTACGTCCACCATGCGGGGCCGCCCGTGCTCGTCCAGGTGCGTGAATCCGCTCTCGCCGCTCATCTCGTTCTCCTGATCTTGCGGGTGTGGCACCGGTGCCTCTCCCCTGCGTCCCAACGACACGCGGCGCCCCGTCCGATGAGGACCGGAGCGCCGCGCAAGTGTCCTGTGCTCGAATCTGCCATCTCCAGCCCACTTCAGTGGGCTTCGCGTAGTTCCAGCCGGGGGATTCATCCCCCGGTGGCGCGGCGCGGGCGTTTATGCCCCCGGCGCCCATCCCCCGTTGACCCAGCGCCGGCGCCAACGTCCCGGCCCGGAGCCTGCAAAGGCAGGCTTCCCGCAGTTGTTGCAGCGGTTTCAACCGCCGGACTCACCCCGCCCGCAGCAGATCCGCCCGTATCCCCCGCAGCAGATCGGCGACGATGAGCTGCGGGTTGACGTTGCCGGAGGCCAGGTCGCGCGCCTCCTGCACGCGCATCAGCGCTGAGGCCACGCCCTCCGCCTCCACGCGGCCGCGGGTGACGATGCCGTTGAGGAGCGCGGCGTCGTCCGTGTAGGCCAGGGCGTCGGGGGCGCCGGCGGCGACGGCCATCAGGTCGCGGAGCCAGAGCGAGAGCGCTTCCAGGGTACCCGTGAACTCGCCGCGCGCGCCGGCCGGGGCGACGGCGTTGGCCGCAGCCAGCCGGTCCGAAGCCGAGGTGGAGGTTGCGGCCTGCAGGAGCGACCGCCCCGCTTCGCGCTGGCGCTGCAGGACGCCGGCGCCGCCCGCGCCCGGCAGGAGCCGCAGCGCCTTGCCGATCGCCCCCGCCGAGATCCCCGCCACGCGCTCCGCATCCGCGCGCGGCATCCCCTTCTCGCGCTCCAGGAAGTCCGCCACCGTCTCCGCCGGGAGCGGCACCAGGCGCACGGGCAGGACGCGCGAGCGGATGGTGGGGAGGAGCGCGCCGGGGTTGGAAGAGGTCAGGATCAGCGTGGTGTCCGCGGGGGGCTCCTCCAGCAGCTTCAGGAAGGCGTTGGCCGCCTCCTGGCTTGCCTCCTGGGGGACCATCAGCTCGGCGTCGCCGACGACGAACACCTTCC
>DASVVI010000881.1:0-14732 GCA_036386635.1 Longimicrobium sp. | reverse complement strand
CGGCCCGATCGGACACAGGAAGCTCAAACCGTTCTTGCTGCCTGATGCGATCACCCTTCCGGACGGCCGCACGATCCATAAGCCCGCGGGCTGGTAGGTCACGCACACGACGGTCCCTTGAACACGTGCGTCCGCCTCGTTCACGCTTCTCTTGACTGCACTCCAATTCGAAACTATTCTGGTTACAGTTAAACCGTTCCGAGGAGCTCGATGATCAGCAGCAGGGTGGCGGTGGCGGTGCACGTGCTGGCGTACCTGGCGTGGCGAAGCGACGGACCTTCGACATCCGAACGCATCGCGGCCAGCGTAAACACTAATCCTGTGGTGGTGCGGCGCATCGTGGGCGCGCTTCGCAACGCCGGGATGGTGTCCGTGCAGCCCGGAGTGGGCGGCGGCGCGGTGCTGGCCCGCCATCCGGACGAGATCACCCTGCTGGAGGTGTACCGGGCGGTGGAGGACGGGGCCGAGCTCTTCTCCGTGCACGCCCAGCCGCCGTCGCGCGAGTGCAACGTGGGGGCGAACATCGTCGAAGTGTTGCAGGGCGTGTTCGTCCGCGCGCACCAGGCGATGGAAGAGGTGCTGGCGGGGGTCACGGTCGCGCAGATCGGGCGCGAGGTGATGGGGAGGGCGCGCGCGGCGGGGTGCTGCGGCGCGCCTGAGCAGTACGAGGATGCGGGGCGCGCGGCGGAGGCCGGCGCCGCGTAGGACAATGTCACCGCGGCGGCGGCGGACCGGCGAGTGCCGGGCGCGGCCGGGCGGGCGAGCGGCGGAGGGACACCATGGCATGGTTCAGCCGGGTGGTACGAGGATCGCCGGTTTTGCTGCTGATGTGGATGCTGCTGGCGGCGGGTCAGGGCGCGGCGCAGGAGCCCGGAAGGGTGGTGGGGCGCATCACGGACGGCGCGGGGAACCCCGTGCGTGGCGCGATGCTGGTGCTGGTGTCGGACGCGGACAGCTCGCGCAGCACGGCGACGTCGGGCGAGACGGGCGGGTTCGAGTTCGCGCGGGTGGCGGCGGGGACGTACACGCTGCGCGCCGAGCGCCCCGGCTTCGCCACGCGGACCACGCGGGTGACGGTGGAGCCCGGCGAGCGGGAGACGGTAATCGCGCGGCTGCGGCCGGCGCGCACGGTGCCGACGGCGGCGCTGCGGCAGCCGTAGCGGCGGAAACGTACGACGGCCGGGAGAGCCCGGCCGCAGGGGCCAAGTGCGCTCCAATCTGTAACTTGAACGGTTTCGAATAGGCGCCCCGCGCACCGCCGGGAGCCTTTCCAATAGACGATGGGGGTGGGGGATGAACGGGACGCACGAGCGGAGCCTCTTCGACCCGGTCCGGGTGGGACCGTACGAGCTGGCGAACCGCGTGGTGATGGCGCCGATGACGCGCAGCCGCGCCGGGGACGGGGGCGTGCCCTCCGAGCTGGCGCCGGACTACTACGCGCAGCGCGCCTCGGCCGGGCTGATCGTGACCGAGGGGGCCCAGGTGTCGCAGCAGGGAGCGGGGTACGTCAGCACGCCCGGCATCCACACCGACGAGCAGGTGGCCGGCTGGCGCCGCGTGACCGAAGCCGTGCACGCGGCGGGCGGGCGCATCTTCCTCCAACTCTGGCACGTGGGGCGGGTCTCGCATCCGTCGCTGCAGCCGGGCGGGGCCCAGCCCGTGGCGCCGTCGGCCGTGGGCATCGAGGGAACCACCTTCACGGCGGACGGGCCGAAGCCGTTCGTGACGCCGCACGCCCTGGAGCGCGACGAGATCCGCGGCGTGGTGGAGCAGTTCGAGAACGGCGCGCGGCACGCGTACCGGGCGGGCTTCGACGGCGTGGAGCTGCACGGCGCAAACGGCTACCTGATAGACCAGTTCCTCCGCGACGGCGCCAACCGCCGCCGCGACGAGTACGGCGGGAGCGTGGCGAACCGGTCGCGCTTCCTCCTGGAAGTCACCGAGGCGGTGACGGGGGTGTGGGGCGGCGACCGGGTGGGGGTGCGCATCTCGCCGGTGAGCGCGGGGAACGGGATGAGCGACAGCGATCCGCTGGCGATCTTTGCGTACGCCACGTACGCCCTCAACCGCTTCGGGCTGGCGTACCTGCACGTGACGGAGCCCGCCGCCGGGGCGGAGCCGCGCATTACGCCCACGCTGCGGGCCATCTTCCGCGGGGCGCTGATCGCCAACGGCGGCTACGGGCGCGAGACGGCCGACGCGGCCATCGCCCGCGGCGAGGCGGACCTGGTGGCGTTCGGCATCCCCTTCCTCGCCAACCCGGACCTGCCGCGCCGCCTGCGCGAGGGGGCGCCGCTGAACGCGCCCGACCGCGCCACCTTTTACACCGGCGGCGAGCGCGGCTACGTCGACTACCCCACGCTGGAGGCGGCCGCGCGCTGAACGACACGCACCCCGCGGGGTACGAGAACGGCGCGAATCACCGGGCCGCACGCCCGGTGATTCGCTTTACATACGTCCAGAGAGCTTTCCGTTGTCCGATACTGTACCCGCCGCGACGAGCCGGCGGAGCGAGCGGGTGCTGCTGGCGGTGCTGACCGCCGTCCAGTTCTGCCACATCCTCGATTTCGTGATCATCATGCCGCTGGGGCCGCAGCTCATGCGCTCCTTTGGCATCGGGGCGAGCAAGTTCGCGCTGCTCGTCTCCGCGTACACCTTCAGCGCGGCCATCACGGGGCTGTTCGCGGCGTCGGTGATGGACCGCTTCGACCGCAAGCGCATGCTGCTGGTGCTGCTGGCGGGGTTCGCCGTGGGGACGCTGCTCTGCGGGCTGGCGGGGAGCTTCGCGCTGCTGATGGCCGCGCGGGTGGCGGCCGGCGCGTGCGGCGGAGTGCTTGCCGGGGTCGTCTTCGCCATCATCGGCGACCAGATCCCGCCTGAACGGCGGGGGCGCGCCACCGGGGTGGTGATGGCGGGGTTCAGCGCCGCGTCCGTGCTCGGGCTGCCGCTGGGGCTCTCCGTGGCGGAGCGGCAGGGGTGGCAGGCGCCTTTCGTGCTGCTGGCGGCGCTCACGGCGGGGGTGGTGCTCGCCGGCGCTCTGGCGCTCCCACCCATGCGCAGGCACCTTTCCGCGCCGCGGGGCAAATCGCCGATGCGCGATCTGTGGGCCGTGGCGCACGAGCCGTCGCACCTGCGCGCCTTCGGCTTCACCACGGCGCTGATGTTCGCCGCCTTCACGGTGGTGCCCTTCCTCAGCCCGTACCTGACCTTCAACGCCGGGGTCCCGGAGTCGCGGCTGGACCTGATCTACCTGGCGGGCGGGCTGGCGACGCTCTTCACCGGGCCCGCCATGGGGTGGCTCGCCGACCGCTTCGGCCACGCGCGGGTCTTCAGGATCACGGCGGTGGTGAGCATCGTACCCATCGTGGCCGTCACCAACCTGCCGCCGGTGGGGCTGCCGCTGGTGCTCACCGTCACCACGATGATGATGGTGCTGGGGTCGGGGCGGATGATCTCGGCCACGGCGCTGGTGACGGGGGTGGTGCTGCCGGCGCGGCGCGGGAGCTTCATGAGCCTCAACGCCGCCGTGCAGCAGGGCGCCGCCGGGCTCGCCGCCTTCGTGGGCGGGCTGATGATCGGCCGCGCGGCGGACGGCCGAATGGTGGGCTACGCGCGGGTGGGCGTGCTGGCCATCGCCGCCAACCTGCTCACGCTGTGGCTGGTGCGCCGGCTGCGCGAGGTGAAGCCGGAGCCCGCCACGATGCTCGAAGCCGGCGCGCCCCCGCTCGCCGCACCGCTGGAGGCGCCGCGCGACGCGGCCGCCGACTGAACTCAAGGAGACTGCGCTTTGTCCAACGGCCCGGATAAGAAGAAGAAAAAGGTCACCGCCGAGGCGTGGGCCGAAGCGCGCGCGCTGGTCTGGCAGCACCGCGGCAAGCTGAGCATCGGGATGGTGCTGATGCTCATCTCGCGCGTGGCTGGGCTCGTGCCCGCGGCCGCGTCCAAGTTCCTGATCGACGACGTGATCGGAAAGGGGCGCGCCCAGCTCCTGATGCCGCTCGCCATCGGCGTGGCCGGCGCGACGCTGATCCAGGCGGTCACCTCGTTCTCCCTTTCGCAGGTCATCAGCGTCACGGCGCAGCGTGCCATCAACGACATGCGGCGCCGCGTGATGAACAAGGTCACCCGCCTGCCGGTCAGCTACTTCGACTCCACGCAGTCCGGCGTGCTGGTGACGCGCATCATGACCGACGCGGAGGGGATCCGGAACCTGGTGGGCACCGGCATCATCCAGCTGGTGGGCGGCATCGTGACGGCGGTCGCGGCGCTAGTGTGGCTCTTCGTCCTCAACTGGCTGCTGACGGCCATCATCCTCGTGATCCTGCTGGTGTTCGGCGGGACGATGGCGCGCACCTTCACCAAGCTGCGCCCCGTCTTCCGCGAGCGGAACGAGATCAACTCGCGCATCACGGGACGCCTCACCGAGACGCTGGGCGGCATCCGCGTGGTGAAGGCGTACGGCACCGAGAAGCGCGAGCAGCGGGTGTTCGCGCGCGGCGTCAACAAGCTCTTCCGCAACATCGCGCAGAGCATCACGGCCGTGTCGGCGGTCGGCTCGGCGGCCACGGTGGTGATCGGGCTGGTGTCGGTGGCGATGATCGTGGTGGGCGGGCGCGCCATCCTGGACGGCAGCATGACGCTGGGCGACCTCTTTTCGTACACCATCCTCACGGGGCTGCTGGCGGCGCCCGTCTTCCAGATCGCCTCCATCAGCACGCAGATCAGCGAGGCATTCGCGGGGCTGGACCGCATCCGCGAGATCATGAAGATGCGCACCGAGGACGACGAGGACGAGGAGCGCGGCTCCATCGGCCGCATCCACGGCGACGTCGAGCTGCGCGACATCTGGTTCGAGTACAACCCCGGGCAGCCGGTGCTCAAGGGGGTCACGGTGAACGCCCCGGCCGGGAGCACGACGGCGCTGGTGGGCTCCAGCGGCTCGGGCAAGAGCACGCTGGTGAGCCTGGTGATGGCCTTCAACCGCCCCTCGCAGGGGATGCTGCTGGTGGACGGGCGCGACCTGAACGACATCCGCCTGGGCGACTACCGCGCGCAGCTCGGCGTGGTGCTGCAGGAGAACTTCCTATTCGACGGCACGGTGGCGGACAACATCCGCTTCAGCCGCCCGGACGCCACGCGCGACGAGATCGAGGAGGTGGCGCGGGTCGCCAACGCGGACGAGTTCATCCGCGGCTTTCCGCAGGGGTACGACACGGTCGTGGGCGAGCGGGGGATCAAGCTCTCGGGTGGGCAGCGGCAGCGGATCGCCATCGCGCGCGCCATCCTGGCCGACCCGCGCATCCTGATCCTGGACGAGGCCACCTCCGCCCTGGACAGCGAGAGCGAGGCGCTGATCCAGGAGGGGCTGCGGCGGCTGCGAAAGGGGCGCACCTCGTTCGTCATCGCGCACCGCCTCTCCACCATCCGCAGCGCGGACCAGATCCTGGTCTTGGAGGCCGGCGAAGTCGTCGAGCGCGGCACTCACACCGAGCTGATGGCGCTGGGCGGCCGTTACCGCGACCTGCACGACCGGCAGTACGCCTGGGAGTCCGACCGCTTCGTGAACCCCGGCGAGGACTTCACGCCCGAGCCGGAGCTGCCCAAGGCCAAGGTGCGCGCGGCGGCGGCGAGCTGAGAGCTCAGATCCTGGGGAGGCACACCGACTGTATCGCTCACCAGAGACATAGCGCTAAGACCAGGGCGTATTCGGCGTCGCTGGGCCTATTGCAACGGAACGAAATACTTTGGGAGCCATAGCGCGCTCAAGCTGGCTAAGGTGGCGTCAACCCTGCGCTCACAAGACGATACGAGCGGCACTGACTTACGAAGAGTGCAGCGTAACCGTTGCGATATTGTATACTCTGGTACATCATCAATGAGCCGATGCGTACCGGAGTGTACCGGTGTGCGTCCTCTTTCCTCGTGAGCGCCGGTTCCAATGAGCGATGCAGCGGCGCCGTCAGCCAAGGCTGTTGAGGTCGAGGTATTCCCCAATGCCCCGGTAACCGAAGCGATTCTGGGCATCGAAGTCCCGTTTCTTGACGATCTTACGATCTACGTGGAGCGATTCCACTCGGCCATCAAGGAGTTATTTCCAGAACGCGAGGCTATCGAAGCACCTGACGCGGATGAAATTCAATGGTTAAGCGAGCGTTCACACTATCGAACGAGCCGCAAAGGGGAACCGGCCGGGTTCCGGCTGCTCTCCGCGGACAAACGTCAGGTAGTGCAGATCACTCGCCGGGGACTTACGTACCACAGGCTCCGTCCCTACGGTGACTGGGGTCATTTCACTGAAGTGGCGGTCCCGGTCTGGAGCGCATTCGCGGCTGTATTTGCTCCTGAATGTATCGCAAGTCTACGGCTCCGTTACCTGAACCGGATTGAGGTGCCGTTACCCGTTGGCGACCTGTCCGACTATCTCACGATGCTGCCCCAGGTTCCCCAACCGGTCGATACGGGGTTCACCGCATACCTGATGAGGATTACGCTGTGGGACCCTCACTTGAAGGCACACGCGGATGTCACCCAGATTGCTCAGCCAGCCGATGACGTTCCGCTGCTGCCGGTGATATTCGACATAGATGTGCGATCAAATGTCGAGATCACTTCGGACGAACGAGTGCTTTGGAGGTCCGTGGAAGGGTTGCGTGAGTACAAGAACAGGATCTTTTTCAGTAGCATCACTGCTGCCACAAGGGCTCTCTTCCGATGACAGCGCACGCGTATCAGCATCGACGGAGGGACAGCCTCTACGACCGGGCCGTGCCAGGCGTCAGCACTGAAGCAGAGTTCGTGGATGAGTCGATTCAGCGAGCATATCACCATTGGCGTGAGACGATCACAAGCCGGCGCGGTAATCTAGAAGAGGAGTTTGCGCGGCTCGCCTCACAGTGGCGAGAGGATACGGAGTACCAGTCCTCGATCACTCGGATCGCGATGCATCCGGCTTACCAGCGCATCATTGGTATGGGTCCAGGGGCGGTGCCGTTGATCCTGCGCGACCTGGAACAAACGCAGTCGCAGTGGTTTTGGGCACTCCAGGCGATCACCGGCGACAACCCGGTGGCGCCAGAAGATCGCGGCTACCTCGACCGAATGATCCGAGCCTGGCTTCAATGGGGATACCGCAGACGAATTCTGTGAGATGGCAGCAGCTTATAGAGCGCTTTCCGGGCCTCGGCCGCGGCCACTTCCGCTTTACCAGCCCTGACGACTCAATGTACAACTGCCTGGCCTGGGCGGCCGGCGAAACGAAGCGGTGCTGGCACCCGTCGGATTTCGGGAGTCTACACTGGCCAGGCGGGTCAAAGCCGGACACGGTGCAGGAGTGGGCGGAGGCGTACATCCAGATGGGGTACAGCGAGTGCGACTCGGCCGCGCACGAACGGGGCGTCAAAAAAGTGGCGATCTACGCTGACGCGGAAGGGCCACTCCACGTCGCTCGCCAACTGCCAGGTGGCCACTGGAGCAGCAAACTGGGACCGCGGGAGGACATAGAGCACGAGCTCGATGGGTTGGTTGGACGGGAATACGGGCGCGTGGTGATGGTTATGTCGCGGCCTTTCGGGGGCCAGGTGGAACTGCCAATCGAGGACGAACGCGTCTGATGGTAGATGTTCGGGAGCAAGGCGCCATCGTTGCCGAAATCGACCGGCTGCTCGATGGGTATTTTGACGGATCTGCTGCTCTTGTCACACCCCTTTGCACACAGAGATACAAAGGGAGACTGCGAGGGAACGGAGAGGGTTGTGCTGTCCTCCGCGCCTTTCCCTTTCCCTCCGTGTTCTCCGTGTGAGATCGGCGGAACCTAAGTGGCACAGAAGCGAGGAGGCGCGGAGAGATGGTCTCTCCGCGCCTTCCTTGTGCTCAGAACTTCTTGCGCCCGCCGCCTCCGCCGCCGCGGCTGGGGCCTTTGGAGGGGCCGCGCGCGGGGCCCTTGAAGGGAGGCTTGCCGGGTCCGCGGCGCGGCTTCGCGTCGCGCGGGGCCTCGTCTTCGTCGCGGTCGCGGGAGCGGGGTGGGGCGCCGCGGGTGCCGCCGCGCGGGCCGGGGCCGGTGCGGCCGGCCGAGCCGCCGCGCGTGCCGTAGCCGGGACCCGAACGCTCGGACGGGCCGGAGCGCTCGCGAGGGGCCGTGCTCGGGCGGGCGCGGGGGGCGGGACGGTCCTCGTCGGAGCGCTCCATCCCCTGGGCGATGCGCTGTAGCTGGCGGGCCTGGCTCAGGAGCGCGCGGCCCTGCTCTTCCAGCGCGTCCGCCATCTCCAGCAGATCCTCGGATCTCGAGCCGCGAGCGCGGGCCGGCGCGTTGAAGCCGCCCTCTTCACCGTCGTTATCGGCAGCGCGGCCGGGAGGGCCGCGGCGCGTCGGTTGTCTCATGTGTCCTCACGTGTGGGTGTGACGCGGATGCGGTACCGGGTCCGCCTCCGCTGCACGATGCGCACCCGCCGCACGGGCGGTGCCGCGCACAAGGTAACGCCCCGCGCGCGCCGCCGCTTCAGGACCAGGGCTCGTCGGCGCTGGGACCGTAGATGGACGGGACCGGAACGTCCAGCAGCCGCAGGTACACGCTGAGCTGCCCGCGGTGGTGCACCATGTGGCTCACCACCATCCCGCGCAGCACGCCAATGCGCGGCTGCGTGAAGACCACGTGCTCGCCCGCGCGCAGCGTCCAGGGCTCGCGGAGCGCCACGTCGTCCGCCTCCTCCAGCAGGGGGCGAAAGGCGGCGACCGTCTCGTCGAAGCGTCGCAGGATCTCGTCACGCGTGGTCGCCACCGGGTTGGGCGGCAGCGGGGCGGCGACGTCGAACTCCTGCCCCTGCATGATCGCCGTCCCGTAGAACGGGATCGTGGCGATGTGCGTGGCGAGCCCGCCCAGCGACATCGACTTCGCGTGCGGCTTCCAATCGAAGTGCTCTTCAGGGAGGCGCTCCAGCACGCGGCGCGTGGTGGCGATCTCGTTCTCCAGGTCGCCCAGGGCGATCTTCTGCAGCGGGGGGCGGGTGGCTTCGGTCATGGCTGGGTCCGGTTGACGGGTGGAAAGGGAAAGGCGGCCCCGGGGGACCGCCTTTTCAGATGCAGCGGCGAGGCGCCGGGCTCAGCCGCAGCACTTCTCCTTGCAGCAGTCGCAGCTCTCGCAGCACTCGGTGCAGTCGCAGTCCGGGCAGTCGCACTTGACGTTCATGGGGCCCCTCACGATGGATGAAACAGAATCCGCTCGCATGGACGGTAAGCGCCCCGGGCCTTCGGGTCAAGGCGACAGGGGCCTCACACAGAGCCGCAGAGGGGAACCGCAAGAGAACGGAGAGTTCGTGCCGGCCTGTTCAGACGGGCGCAAGGGGGTGGTGCGGCTCGGGAGGGAGCTCCACGCGGATGACGTCGCCTGGGCGCACTTCGCCGCCCGCGACGATAACGCCCATGATGCCCGCCTTGCGTACCAGGTTTCCGTCGGCGTCACAGCTTAGGACGGCGGACATCAGGCCGGGCTCGAAGCGGTCGAGCTGGTAACATGGGTTGCGGAGGCCGGTGACTTCCACGACGGCTTCGGCGCCCAGGTGCAGCCGCGTGCCCACGGGAAGCGCCAGCAGGTCGACGCCGCGCGTGGTGACGTTCTCGCCCATCTCGCCTGGTTCCACGTCGAAGCCGGCCTCCCGCAGCTCGTCGTGCAGCTCGGCGTGGATCAGGTGCAGCTGGCGCAGGTTGGGCTGAGTGGGGTCGCGCGCCACGCGCGAGAGGTGCTGCACGGTGACGCCCTGGTGCGCGTCGCCCTCCACCCCCAGGCCGGCCAGGAGGCGGATGCGCTCCTGGTTCGGTTTGCTGAAGGAGTGCTCGGGGTCACAACTGACCGCGGTGACCATCCCGTCGCGCACCTCCGGCCTCAGGGGTTGGTGCGCTTGCTGTCCACCTGCTGAAGGCGGGCGATGAGGTCGGCCTGCTTCCTCTCGCCCAGGCGCCTGCCCAGGTCGGCTCCGCGTGCGGCCATGACGGGCTGCATGGCGGCGACCCGCTGCCCGAGGGGTGTCCGGTAGAAGGCGGTCAGCGCGCGGAGGTCTTCCTCGCTGAACGCTCCGGCGTAGAGCGCCGCGAAGGCGCTGATGGCCTCCTCGCTGGAAAAGACGTCACGTGCCCAGCCGAGCATGGCCTCGCGGTAGCGGCCCATCTCAGGGTTGGTGCGGATCTGGTCGGCGAACATGGCCTCCACGCCCGCCATGGAGAGCTTCTGGATCTGGAGCTCCTGCAGAAGCTCCCGCGCCACCGCCAGGTGCGACGGCGTGAAGGTGCGTGACGGGACCGTGTCCCGCTGCGCCGCCGCGGGGGCGGCGAGCGCAAGGGCCAAGCCGAGTGCGAATACGATGCGGCGCATGAAGTCTCCTGGTTCTGCCCGGGCGCGCGCCCGGGCGTTGGGGGTCGTGGCGGATGCCTGTGCCGCCGTCTTCTTCATCGTCCGCCGCCCGCCTGTACGCCGGCGAGGAACCGGTCGGCCTCACGCTGCGAGCGAAGGTGGACGACGTGCTTGTCGGGGCCGAGCGCGGCCAGGCGGCGGAGGACGCCGGGGCGGCGGTCGCGCGGGTAGCTCCACACCCAGCGCGCGAACTCCCACGTCACCTGCTCGGGGCAGCCGGGGTTCAGGTCCGGCCGCGCGCGCGCCCTGTAGCGCAGCCAGCGCCGCAGCACGCGCGCCAGGCAGACCGTCCGCGGCAGGTCCATGAAGACCACGGTGTCGCACGCGTCCAGCCGCTGGTCCATCGTGCGGCCGTAGTTGCCGTCCATGATCCACGCCGGCCCGGCCGCCAGCTCCGCGATCACCGCGTCCCACTCGGCATCGGGAGTGGGGACCCAACCGGGCTTCCAGTAGAGCGCATCCAGGTGGTGCACCGGGAGCCCCGTGGCCTGGCCCAGCCGCCTGGCGAGCGTACTCTTACCCGCGCCCCCCGAGCCGATCACCGTCACGCGCCGCATCGCCGGGATGCGCGGCGCGGCTCAGGGCGCCGGGCGCGCGCCGGGAATGCGCGGGCACTCGCGGCGGCGCGTGTCGATGATCTGGATTATCTGCCACCCTCTATCCTTGGTGCGGAACAGCTGCAGCGCGTTCACCCCGCAGTGGCTGAACCGCCCGTCCAGGTAGAAGGCGTAGTCCATCCAGGCGGTGGCCAGATCGCCGTCCGTGCGGATCTCGAGGTTGGAGACGCGCTCGTCCCAGGTCTGCGTGTGCGGCGTGCCGATCGCGCGCAGGAACGACTCGATGCTGTCCGTGCGCAGGATCGGCTCGCCCTGGCGCACCGCCGTCGTCTGCAGCCGCGCCTGCGGATGAAAGACGGCGTGCACCGCCGCGCTGTCCGCGGCCCGCATCCCGTTGAAGAGCCGCTCCACCGCCGCCTTCACCTCCTGCTCCGGCGTGGCGGCCTGCGCCGCGAGGGAACCAGCGCCCGCCGCCGTGGCGAGCAGTACGGCGACGAACCATCGGATGCGACGCATGGGCAGTTGCCTCGGAGGGGAGAGCAGAGGAAGGGCTTCGCGGAGTATAATCGTTGATGCACGCTCCGCAAAAGGGCCGTTTCACGCACGCGCACAGAAGGGCACGGCGAGAACCATCGCGAAAGGCTCCTCCATGCCTTCGCAGTTCCCTCCGTGCCCTCTGTGTGATGCGCCGTTCACCGCCCCAGCCAGGTGACCGCGGGCCCCCAGTACCTACGGTACTAGAAGCAGGCGACGACGTCTTGGGCGAACTGCTTGAGGCAGTCCGGGTTCGTGGGGCCGCCGCACCTCACGAACTTCGCGGCCGCCGCCAGGAGGCACCACACCGGAACACGCGCGTCGACGAGTGCCTCCCGGTCTGCCTCGGTGAAGCCGTTATCGGCGTTGGCGAGTTGCTCGAGGAATTGCTGCTCGCGCTCGGACATGGACATGGCTGCCTCCGGTGTGGTGGTGATGACAGGACAGGACCCTTCATCGCACTAGAGGGACACGCTTGCTGCGATTCCCGACGCCCCATCAGAATGGCGAAAGAGAAGGCCCGGCGAGCAGAGTGCTCGCCGGGCCTCGGTCAGCCTGTGGCAGGTCCGTTCACCGCCCCGGCCGGTACTCCCGCTCGGTGTGCCCTCGCAGCTGCCCGGGGTAGAAGTACACCTCGCGCAGGTTCCCGTTGGCGTAGCGCTCCGCCTGGTCGTTGAAGTGCGGCGAGCGCGGGTCGCCGCTCTGACCGCCCGCGGTCACGGCGCGCGCCCGCACGCTGTCGCCGAACTCGACGATGGCGACGAAGCTGTTGCCGCTGGTGCCGTAGTAGCGCTTCGTCCCCGGGTAGCGGCGCGCGCCGAAAGATGCGAGCGAGCCCCACTGCGCCGACGTGAACGGCACCGGAATGCTGGGCCCCGCATCGGCGAACGGCTGCACGATGGCGCCAGTCAGGCGCTGGAATCGGTTGATCTCGCCCCACGGCGTGCGCCACGTGCCGAAGTCTTGCTGCAGCCGGTCGGAGGCGGTGGCGAGCGCCTGGAGCTTCTGCTCCGCCGTCGCGCGTGTGGCGATGTAGTCGTACACGTTCATCCCCGCCCCGCGCGCGTCCGCGCCCACCCGGCCCCACATCTCCTCGCCCCAGAACACCGCCAGCGAGGTGGGCACCGACGCCGCCGACCAGCGGAAGTCCCACCCGCGCAACGCCCCAATCTGCTCGGCGAGGCGCGCCTTGAGCGGATCGGAGGCGGGGGTGCGGTCGTACGCCTGCAGCAGCGTCGGAATCAGCCGCGCGAACGCCGTCAGGTACGGATCGTACGCCGCCGCGCGCAGCGACTCGATGGTGAAATCCTTTTTGTTCTCCAGCACCATGATGGCGTGGATGCCGCGCGGGTTCTCGCCGGCGACGTCCATGTAGCGCGGAAAGCTCTCGCGCTTGGGGCTGTACGGCCCCGCCGCCGAGTACGGCCAGTTGTTGGTGTTCTGGATCCAGCCGTTGGGCGGGTTCAGCAGGTGCGGCGCCTCGGCCAGCGTGTGCAGCCCCTTCCAGTCCGTCGCCGGATCGCTGCCGTCCACCGGCTTCGTGTAGTCGAAGCGGTCGTCGCGCCGCGGGATGAAGTGCGGATGGCTGTACGCGATGTTCCCCTCCGCGTCGGCGAAGATCGTGTTGTTGGACGAGTTCGCCTTCATCTGCTCCGCAACGCGCTGGAACTCCGCGTAGTTGCGCGCCCGGGTGCGCAGGAACGACTGGCTGAGCGCCTCCACCGGCTTCTGCATCAGCGCGATGCTCACCCACTTCCCGTCCGCCTCGCGCACCACCGGCCCGTGGTGCGTCTTGTAGACGGTGAAGGTCCTGCTCGCCATCCCCGTCGCTGTGCGGTACGGGATGGTGATGGTGTCGGTGATGACGGGCCGCTCCTGCGCGCCGTAGCGGTAGAAGCGGCGCCCGTTACGCTCCACGACCGTCTCCAGGAACTCGTCCACCACGTCCACGCCGCTGGAGGTGTGCATCCACCCGGCGCGCTCGTTGAAGCCCTGGTACACGAAGAACTGCCCCCACGTCACCGCGCCGTACGTGTTCAGCCCCTCGTCGCTGGCCATCTGCAGCTCGGCGCGAAAGAAGAAGGAGGTGTGCGGGTTGATGAGGAGGAGCGGGCGCCGGTTGAGCGTGTTCTGCGGCGCGATGGCGAAGCCGTTGGACCCGCGCGGCTCCTTGAAGCCGTCGTCGTGCCGCGCCGCCACCGTGCGCCGCCCGTAGAACGCCTCCAGGTCACGCAGCGACACCCGCTCGATGTCTCCGCCGATGCTCCCCTCGCTGAACGAAAGCGCCATCCACGGCTCGAAGCGGCGGATGACGCGCGGCGTGACCTGCGGGTGGGTGTGGAGGTAGAAGTTGAGTCCGTCCGCCCACGCGTCCATCAGCGAGCGGAGCCACGCGGGGCTGGCGGCGTACTGGGCGCGCAGCGCGTCGGGATCGATGAACAGCTTCATGCGCAGGTCCTGCCAGATCGCGGCCTCGCCCTCGGCCTCGGCCAGGCGCCCCATCGCGTTGATGAAGTTGGTCTCCACGCGGTTGAAGTCGTCCTCCGCCTGCGCGTACACCATACCGAACACCGCGTCCGCGTCCGTCTTCCCGCGGATGTGCGGGATCCCCCAGTCGTCACGCGTGATGGTGACGTTCTGCGCCCTCTGCTCCCACCGCGCCACCTCCCCACCCGCCGCCGCGACGTTCCCTGTGGCCTGCGGCATCTGCGGCGCGCACGCGCCCAGGAGGAGCGCGAGCGCCCCGAGAGTGTAGCGGCTGGTGCGGATCATGAGCGGTGCATCCTGTCTAGGTGCCTTGAGTGGATGTCCCAAGCTCGGTTCCCCGCCCCGTCGCCGCAAGAACCGGAGCGACAGTTGCCCTTTTGTCAGCCGCGCCGATCAATCGACGTAACTACGCGCTCGAACCGATAGGGGTCCAGGAGATGCTGGTTCTTCTTCGAAAGATTGAGCCCCCATTCCGGCATGCTCTTTTTCCCCTCGTAATCGCGACTGACGAGTAGCGCATTCGGCGACACCCACGCGGTCATGGGAATCAGGTAGATTCCTGGCTCCTGTTCCGGTTGAAGGATCACCAATGCGACGAGCCGATTCGGTGCGATGGAGAACTTGGCTTTCGGGATGAAGACGTAGTTGTAGCCGCGAATGGATTTTACCTGGACCTCGTAGAACTGACCGGCCTGGTTCCGGACTACGAAGTCGACGCCGCGGTCGTCGACCTCCGACGTGAAAACCTCGAATCC
>DASVVI010000880.1:0-5212 GCA_036386635.1 Longimicrobium sp. | reverse complement strand
GCTTCGCTGTGTGGTGTGCCCCGGCGCGCCGACCGGCTGGGCGGACCGGGGGCGCGTGATCTGGGTGCCGCAGACCCCCGCGGACGCGCGCAACGGCGACCTCGCCGAGTTCGTGCTTGCGGTGCGCACGGCGGCCGTACGCCGCGATTCCGCCGCCCTGCGCATGGCGATGTCGCGCACATTCGTGCACGCGCACGGCGGCGTGGAAGGTGTGATTCCGGCCGTGCGGGAGCTGATGGGCACGCGCGCGCAGAACCTGGCGCGCCTTCCGGGGCTGCTGGACCGCGGGGTCGCGCCCGTCCCCGGCACCCGCGTGTGGGCCGCGCCGCCGGAGTACGCCACCATGCCCAACTATCCCGACCTGCGCACCGGCTTCATGCGCGGCGAGGACGGGTGGGAGTGGGTCTTCCTCCTGCGCCCCGGCCTCTGAAAAACGAAGCGGGCCCCGGATCGCTCCGGGGCCCGCTTCGCACGATGGCAGTGCCGACTATCGGTGCACGCCCTCGCCGGTGATGACCGCCTTGGCGTACCCGTTGTCCGGGTCGCCGCCGCGCTTCAGCACGCGGTCCACGGTGCCGGGGCCGCGGTTGTAGGCCAGGAGCGCCAGCTCCTTGTCGCCGTCGTACTTCTCGATCAGCTCGGACAGGTAGCGGAAGCCGATCGAAAGGTTCACCTCCGGCTTGCGCAGGTCGGCGGGCTGCGTGCCGGGGCGCATCCAGCGGGCGGTGGCAGGCATCAGCTGCGTAAGGCCGATGGCGCCCACGTGGCTCTGCGCGGTAGGCTTGAACTCGCTCTCGGTGCGCACCAGCCCGAACGCGATGTCCGGGTCGATCTTCTCCTCGAGGGCAAGATCGTAGATGCTCTCCGCCAGCTTGCGGTCGAGCCCCATGTCCTGGTAGCGCTCCACCTTTTGCTGGATGAACGACTCGCGCTCCACCGACTTCGTCGCCACCTGCTCGGTGGCCTTGGCATCCACCTCGTCGGTGGCGTCGCGCCAAGCCTGCCCCACGGCCCCGTTGGTGAGCGGGACGATGTTCCCCACGGACGGGACGATCGACTCGTGCGACCGGTCGGTGCGCAGCGCGTCCAGGCGCGACATCGCCAGCGGCGCCGCGCCGCCCACGATCGCCAGCCCCACGAGCCCGTCGCGGAGCGGAGTGCGGCGGAAGGTCTGCATCAGACCTCCGTGCTGCCGGCGGCGAATCTGCAGCCCCTCGCTCGCGCGGCGCTCGCCGTCGATGCTGCGGTCACCGGCGCCGTCGTAGGCGCGGCGATAGCGCTGCGCGCACTCGGGCGAATCGGTGAAGCGGCGGCGGGTGCGGCCCACCGGGTGCCGGGGGGCGGCTCCTCCTCGTTCCCAGGGCGGTGGGGGGCGTCTACGGCTGGGCTGCATCGCGTGCTCCTCCTGCTGGGTCCTTCGCGCCGGACGCCGTTGCGCGTCCCGGTCGAGACGAATCAGACGCCGCACGATACGTGCCACGTACACACGTGTTTCCTCGCGCGCGCCCGCGCGAGGCGAGCGCGGCGATGCGGATGTTGCGGACTTTGGACGGACCCTGCATCTTCCATCGGGCGCGCACGTTGCGCCCCTCGCGCGCCTCCCTCCGCCACCCCGCATCCGCTCCGCGATGAAGTCGACGCCGCGCTTCATGCTCCTGGTGCTCCTCGCCGTCGTGGGGGTAAAGCTGAGCGAGCAGCTCTACCGCTGGGCGGCGTTCCGCGACGAGCGGCGCCAGGTGGGCGAGCTGCGCGAGCGCCTCCTGGACTCGGGGGCGGAGCTGACGCTTTCGCGGGCGGAGGCGCGCCGGCGGCGGGAGGTGATGGAGGCGGAGGACCACAAGCTGGACGAGGAGCGGCGCTCGCTGATGCGCTACAACCGCCTCTCAAACGGCGGCTACCTTCCCACGGCGCTGTACGGCCGCTACAAGGCCGAGCTGGAGCGCTACAACCGCCACGTGGTGGAGCGCAACCTGCGCCTGCGCGAGTACCAGCAGGCCCACGACCGCCACGCCGCCGCCGCCGACCTCTACAACGCCCGCGCCGACAGCGTCCGCGACCTTGCCGCGCGCATGGGCGAGCCCTACTACGCCGTCCCCACCCCCCTCGAAGCCGCCGTCAAGCGCGGCGTCCTGAAGCCGGAGCCCTGAGGGGCCAGGTGCCCGGCTTGTGCCCTGGCGAGTGAACTCGCTGCAACAAAAGCACAAAGTCCGCCTTCGCGGACTCCGGGGCGAGATTGTCCCGGCGGCGGATACCGGTGTGGCCGCAAGCCCCGCGTTCCACGAGCGAATGAATTCGCCGCTGGAAACACGCAAAGTCCGCCTTCGCGGACTCATGGCCTCATATCGCGCTTCTCGAGCCCACTTTAGTGGGCTTCGCGTGGTTCCAGCCGGGGGATTCATCCCCCGGCGATGCGGGCGCCGGTCCCCGCCCGCCTCCGCCGAACCTGCGAAGGCAGGTTTCCCGCGGTTGTTGCAGCGGTTTCAACCGCCGGACCTCACCCCGGACTCCAGCCCACCCCCCTCACCCCACCCCCAGCTCCGGCGGCAGGCACACCTGGTCGCGGCCGCGCTCCTTGGCGGTGTAGAGCGCCGCGTCGGCCACGGCGATGATCTCCTCGCCGGTGGCGGCGTCGCAGTCGGGCCAGGAGGCGATGCCGGCGCTCAGGGTGGCGCGCACCGCCACGTCGCCGAAGACAAAGGCGATGGAGGAGATGTGCTTCCGCGCCCGCTCGGCGAAGCGGCGCGCGCCCGCCGGACCCGTGCCCGGGAGCACCGCCACGAACTCGTCGCCGCCGTAGCGGCCGGCCCGGTCATGCGGGCGCGCGGCACCCTCGGCCGTGAGCCAGGCGCCCAGGGCCCGCAGCACCGCGTCGCCGGCGATGTGGCCGCAGGTGTCGTTGATCTGCTTGAAGTGGTCCAGGTCCAGCACCGCCACGCTCACCGGCTCGCCCCGCTCGCGCGCCGCGGCCAGCTCCCCCTGCAGGTAGAGGAGGAGCGAGCGGCGCGTGGAGCACCCGGTGAGCTCGTCCGTGTTGGCGAGGTCGTGGGCGCGCTCGCGTTGCTCCACCAGCCGCTGGAAGACCTGCACGCGGTCGCACGCCTGGACGATCGCCTCCACCACGCGCACCGCCAGCTCCGCCGCCTCCTCTCCCAGCGCCGGCTCGTCCACCGTGGCTCGCTCCACGAAGAGCCCCGTCATTCCGTCCGCGATGGTGAAGGGGACGACGATGGAGGAGCGCAGGGGACGCACGAAGCCGCGCGCTTCCCAGTCGCCGCGCACCGCGTCCAAGAGGGGGGACGACTCCGCGTCGCACACCTTCACCGGCTGGCCCGTGCGAAGCGCTTCCGCCACTTCGGGGTAGTCCTCCAGGTGCAGCACAAGGCCGTCCTCGGGCTGGCTCTGCGAGGAGGCGGCGATGCGCACGTCCGTTTCGCCCTTCTCCACCACAAGCACGGAACATCGCGCCACGCCCAGGATCTGGGCGGTGCGCGAGGTCACCAGGTGGAACATCTCGTCGGCCGTTACCACGCGGTTCAGCTCGCGGATCAGGTCGATCGTCTCCAGGCGGATGCGGGCCTGCTCGCGCACGCGGCGCAGCTCGCGGTTGCGCAGCACGTGCGACTGCACGCGCGCCAGCAGCTCGTCCAGGCGGAACGGCTTGGTGAGGAAATCGACCGCCCCGTCGCGGAGCGCGGAGACGGGGAGGGCGCCGTCGTTGGTGGCCGTGATGAGAACCACGGGCACGTCCGCCCAGCGGGGCTCGGTGCGCAGGCGGCGGAGCACGTCCAGCCCGCTCATCTCCGGCATCATCACGTCCAGCAGCACCAGGTCGGGCGGCTGGGGGGCCGCTTCCAGCAGCCGCATGATGGCGTGGCCGTTGGTGGCCGTGTGCACGGTGTAGCCGCTCGCCCGCAGCGCCCGCTCCAGCCCGTGCAGGATGGACGCGTTGTCGTCGGCGACGAAGACCGTGGCGGGGGTGTCGCTCATTGCGTGATGTATGGTTCTCAGCCCGAGGCGGGGATCGCGGCGCCGGAGGTGGGTGCGCGCGGCGTCCCGTCGTGGTGCCGGCGGGCGGCGGAACTCGTGGAAAAGATGCTGGAGACCGATCGGGACGCGAGCGGATTGCCCGGGGGAGTCCGGCTTGGGCGAATGGCTGGCCTGGCGCGCGAAGGGCAAGAGCCGGACCAGCCCCCGCGACATGCACAGTGTGAACGTTTACGCGGTTTTCTCGTTTGGGCGACGGGCGCGGCTGAGGCATCGGCGCCGCATCGTTGCACCAGGTGTGTCCCACGGCGCGGGTCCGGTTCGTGCCGTTCGTGCGCGTGGCGGCCCGCCGGGCGCCCCGACCGACGCAGACGGACCGAATGGAAATCTTGCTCTCAAGCATCATCCGCCGTTCCACCGCGGGACGGCTCTATATCGCGGTGCTCGCGACGGTGGCGCTCGCCCCCTGCTCGTCGCCCCCGCCTGAAAACCCCTGGACGCCGGGCAGGATCGCCCGCATGCCGCTGCGTCACAAGCTGGCGCAGATGGTGGTGGCGCGCGTGGCGGTCCCCGCCTCCGGGCTCCCGCCCGCCCTCGCGGACACGCCGCGGGTGGGCGGCATCGAGCTGGCAGGGGGCGGGGCCGAGCGCGCTGCCGTCCTCCTGGACTCGCTGCGGCGCGGATGGCCGTTGCCGCCGCTGGTGATGGCGCGGCTGGAGCGCGGGGTGGGCGCGGTGCTGGATGGCGGCACGGAGCTCCCCGCGCCCTCCGAGCTGGGCCCCGCCGTCATCAACACCCGCGCCGCGCAGGCCGTCGCCGCGGAGGCGAAGGCGGTGGGGATCGACCTCGCGCTGATCCCCGGCCCGCGCCTGCCCGGCCCTTCGGGTGGCGTGCCGGGCGACGTCACCACCACCGGCGGCCCCGCGGCGACGGCCGAGTTCCTCCGCGATCTGCGCGCGGCGGGGCTCCCCGCCATGGTCACCGCGCTGGACCCGCCGCGCTGGGCCTCGGGCGCCGTCCCGCCGATCCTGCGCTGGGACCGCGCCGCGCTGGAGGCGGGCGGGCTGGCGGCGCTCCGCTCGGCGGTGCAGGACAGCGTCATGGGAGTGCAGCTCGGCTGGGTTGCGCTCCCCGCGCTCACGGGCGACTCCGTTCCGCTCCCCCTGTCGCCGGTGGCGGGGGCGGGCGTGGTGCGCCGCGACATGGCCTTCGACGGGCTGCTGGTGGC
>DASVVI010000879.1:0-1581 GCA_036386635.1 Longimicrobium sp. | reverse complement strand
CGGCGCGAGCTGTTCCCGAACATCCGCGACCGGGCGCGCGCCACGTGGATCCTCAACGCGAACAGCAATACCGATCGCAAGCGGCCGGAGCTGACACTGCGGGCGTTCGCTGGGATCGCCGCCGAGCATCCCGAGGCGATGCTCGTCCTGCACTGCCGGGCGGCGCGGCCAGGACTGGACCTACGCATCGAGCGCGACCGCCTCGGTCTCCGCGATTCGGTGATCCTTACCGAGCAGGAGAGGCAGGGTCCCTACGACGAGGCGCGGCTCGGCGCGCTGTACTCGGCCTGCGAGCTTGGGGTCAACAGCGCGTCGGCTGAAGGCTGGGGGCTCGCCGCGTTCGAGCACGCGCTGCACGGCGCGGCGCAGATCCTGCCCGCGCACGCGACGCTCCACGAGATCTGGGGGACTGCCCCCGCTTGGGTGGCGACGGGCGGCGAGGTTCTGATCGACCAGGCCTTCAGCGGCAACGAGGCCTGTGTCGAGGCGCTGAGCGGCGCGATGCGAGCCCTGCTCGAGTGCCCGGAGCGGCGCGTGGCCGTGGCCGACGCGTGCGCGCTCCGGGCTGCGTCGCCGCACTACCAGTGGGATGCGGTCGGGCTGCGGTGGCGCGAACTGCTCGGGCGCGTAGCTGTGAGCGTCCCGCCGCGCGGTTCCACCATCCCAGGCATACCGAGATGGGAGGCCGTTCACCCATGAACATCACGACGTGGAACATGCAGGGCAGTAGCGCACGCACGGAGGCCAAGTGGAGGACTGGGGTCCATACCCTCCTGCAGTCCGCCGAGCGATGGAGGCCCAACGTCATCTGCCTGCAGGAGTGCGGGAGCGCTCCTCCCAGCGGGAGGCTGCTGTTCCATGTGCCTTTCTTCTCGCCGGCCGGCGTCGCCACGACGGTTGACGTCCTGGCGTGGGGCGGCTCCCCGACGCGCCCGGCGGCGTGGGTGGCGTTCCATCAGTGGGACATCGCCGGCCACCGCGTCAACCTGGCGGTGGTGACGCGGCAGGGGGTGCCTGCGGCAGGGGACGTCGTGCTGCAGTGGCCCGCGGGAGTGACGACACGGCGCCCAGTGCTCGGGCTGCGGACCGGCGGAGTGTGGGTCTTCTCGTGTCACGCGATGTCGCCTGGCGGCGCGGATGCGCCTGGGCTGCTGGCCGCAGCTCGGGGCGCCGCGGGCGCAACCCCGTGGGTGGTCGCTGGCGACTTCAACCGCCAGCCGGATGGCTTCGCCCCCATGGGAAGCGTCGTATGTCCGCCGAACGGCCCGACGTACCCGACGGCCTGGCCCGTGTCGTCCTACGACTACGTGGTGCGCAGCGGCGCAATTTCGGCCACCGGGGTCCGCCTGAGCCTGCTGATGAGCGACCACATGCCGGTGGCGTTCGTACTCTGAGCTCACGCGGCGCGGCGCTGAAGGCGCGCTTCCCCGTGGGGGGCGCCTGTCGAGGTGCAGGCGCGCAACCTCAAGGGCAAGGCGGTGGTGGACTTCAAGGGCACCGCCTCGTACAGCACCGTCCCCTCCGGCTGCCTTCGCCGGTACGCCCACCCGTGCGTTCCCACCTGCCCCTCCCCAGCCACAC
>DASVVI010000878.1:0-8803 GCA_036386635.1 Longimicrobium sp. | reverse complement strand
CTGGATGACCTTTTCCTCGCTGACGCGCTCGTACTGCAGCCAATTCTTCAGGAAACCGTCTTCGCGATACCAATGCCCGTAGTTCCCCGACTCCAGACTCCGGACCACTCGCGCACGGGCCTTGTTGAATCCGAGCCCCACACCCCCTCCCCGTTTGAATGTATGACATTTGTCACGCATTGCCAAGACCTGCTGTCCTCCCCACGATCTGCTTACGTTCATCGCGAGAGCGCACGGTCCGGCACTCCACAATCAAAACCCCGCCGAGTGATCGGCGGGGTTTTGAGTTCCAGCTTCTTGCGCTTGGCGCACTTACCTGACAAGAACCAACACCATGTCGTGCGGCACGGAGTAGTCTACTGCACCGCCTTGATCATGTCGAACATGGGCAGGTACATGGCCACCACCATCCCGCCGATCACGACGCCCATGACGACGATCATGATGGGCTCCAGGATGGAGGTCAGGGCGGTAACGGCGGCGTCGACCTCGTCGTCGTAGAAGTCGGCGATCTTGGAGAGCATCTCGTCCAGGCCGCCGGTCTGCTCGCCGACGTTGATCATCTGCACGACCATGGGCGGGAAGACGCCCGACTCTTTGAGCGGCTCCGAGATGGTGGCGCCGCCGGCGATGGAGGCGCGCGACGCCATCACCGCGTCATGGATGACGCGGTTGCCGGCGGTGCGGGCGGTGATCTGCAGCCCCTCCAGGATCGACACGCCGGAGGAGACCAGCGTCCCCAGCGTGCGGGTGAAGCGCGACACGGCGGACTTGCGCAGCATCGACCCCAGCACCGGCATGTTGAGCAGGAACTTGTCGATCACCAGCTGCCCGCCCTCCGTCTTGTAGTACTGGCGGAGGCCGAAGCCGATGCCGATCCACGCCAGGATCATCAGCCAGAGGTAGCTCTGCAGGAACGCACTCGCCGCCAGCACCATCTTGGTGGGGAGCGGCAGCTCGAGCCCCGCGTCGGTGAAGATCCCCGCGAACACCGGCACCACCTTCCACAGCAGGATGGTGGTACAGGCGATCACGACGAAAAGCATCACGGCCGGGTAGGTCATGGCGCTCTTGATCTTGCGCACGAGGGCGTCGTTCTTCTCCAGGAAGACGGCCAGGCGCAGCAGGATGGTGTCCAGGATGCCGCCCGCCTCGCCCGCGGCCACCATGTTCACGTACAGCTCGGTGAACACCTTGGGGTGCTTGCGCATCGAATCGGCCAGCGTCTGGCCGCTCTGGATGTCGTTGAGCACCTCGGTGATGATCTTGGCGAAGGCCTTGTTCTCGGTCTGCTCGGCCAGGATGGTGAGGCTCTGCACCAGCGGGAGCCCCGAGTTGATCATCGTGGCGAACTGCCGCGTAAAGATCACCACCTCGCGGGTCTTGATCCCCGTGCCGAAGGTGATGTTGATGTCCTTGGCCTTGGCGTTGACCGTGACCGGGCGCAGCCGCTGGCGGTGGAGAAATCCCACCACCTCGTCGCGGGTCGGCAGGTCGATCTCGCCGCCGATGATCTCGCCCGTGTGGTTGCGGGCGCTGTAGGCGAATACGGGCATTGGGGCCTGCTCAGGGGACAGGGGGAACGGAAGTGCGTTAGTGCGTTAGTGCGTTAGTGCGTGAGTGCGTTAGTGCGTGGCGGGCGCGGATGCAGCGCACTTACGCACTCACGCACTTACGCACTTTCAGTTCGGTGCGGTCTCGCCAACCGACTTCAGGAAATCGTTCGGGTCCGACGAGGCGCGGACGCATTCCTCCAGCGTCACCTCGCGCTGCAGGTAGAGCTCGCGGAGGGCGTCGTTGAGGGTCTGCATCCCGTGCTTCTTGCCGGCCTGCATGATCGAGTAGATCTGGTGGACCTTGTCGTCGCGGATGCAGGCGCGGATGGCGGGGGTGCACACCATGATCTCCGCCGCCATCGAGCGTCCGCGGCCGCGCGCCTTGGGAAGGAGCTGCTGCGTGACCACGCCCTCGAGGGTGAACGCGAGCTGCGCCCGCACCTGCGGCTGCTGGTGCGCGGGGAAGACGTCGATGATGCGGTTGATGGTCTCGGCGCACGAGTTGGTATGCAGCGTCGCCATGCACAGGTGCCCCGTCTCCGCGATGGTGAGCGCCGCCTGGATCGTCTCCAGGTCGCGGAGCTCGCCCACCAGGATCACGTCCGGGTCCTGGCGCATCGCGTACTTGAGCGCGCGCGAGAAGCTCTGCGTGTCCGCCCCCACCTCGCGCTGGTTCACCATGCACCCCTGGTGGCGGTGGATGAACTCGATGGGGTCCTCGATGGTGAGGATGTGGCCGCGCCGCTCCTTGTTGATCTTGTCCAGCATGGCGGCCAGCGTGGTGCTCTTGCCCGATCCCGTGGGCCCCGTCACCAGCACCAGCCCGCGCGGGCGCTCGCTGAGCGTCTTGACCACGGGGGGAAGGCGCAGGTCCTCGAAGGTGGAGATCTTGAACGGGATCTGGCGGATGGCCAGCGCCACGCAGCCGCGCTGGCGGTACACGTTGCCGCGGAAGCGCGCCAGGTTCTGGATGCCGAAGGAGAAGTCCAGCTCGTCCTCGGTCTCGAACCGCTTCTTCTGGTTCTCGGTGAGGATCGAGTAGGTGAGCTGGAGCGTATCCTTGGGGGTCAGGATGAAGTCGCTCGAGCTGTCGGTGATGTTGCCGTCCACGCGCAGCTTGGGGCGCTCTCCGGCGGTAATGTGCAGGTCCGACGCCCCGCGCTCGATCATCTCCTCCAGGAGCGAGCGGAGGTTGATCGTGCGGGCGACGGCGACTTCGGCGGTTGCGACACTCATCGTGCTCCTGCGGCGGCAATGCGGGTAAGGACTGCGGCCCTGGCGCGCCCGGCCGTCTCGTGCACCGTGCAAGATCCCTTGCAAGATGCCGCCGAGTGCACGGCCAGAATGCGCGTCACGGCGCGATGTTCTGTATTTGCGAGGGTTATGTAGCCAAGTTGCGTGCCAGGGGGGAAGTGCGTGAGTGCGTGAGTGCGTGAGTGCGTTGGGACTGAGCCTTCTCCCGTATCCTGAGGGAGCCGCCCGCGGATGCCGGCGGTGCGCTCCGGACTCCCTGCGGCGACCGAAGGATCTAGCCGGCGAAGCAAGAGGCCGGCGCCAAAGACGCCGGCCTCGCTCAACGCGCAGTAGATCCTTCGCTCCGCGCCAGAGTTCACCGAACGGCGAGGACGGTGCCGCGCGTCGCTCAGGATGACAGAAAAAACCCTGCTACCATCAGCGCACTAACGCACTAACGCCCGTATGTCATCCTGTCGCGCGTGTTCCACCCCGTATGTCATCCTGAGGGAGCCGCCTGCCGGGAGCCGGCGGTGCGCTCCAGACTTCCTGCGGCGACCGAAGGATCTAGTCGGCGAAGCGAGAGGCCGGCGCCAAAGACGCCGGCCTCGCTCAACGCGCAGTAGATCCTTCGCTCCGCGCCCGAGTTCACGGAACGGGCGAGGGCGGTGCCGCGCGTCGCTCCGGCTGACAGAAAAACCCGGCTACCGTCAACGCACTCACGCACTCACGCACTCACGCACTTCTTTTCCCCCTCACGCTGCCGTCTCCTTAATCACTTCCTCCAGCGTCGTGACGCCGCGCGCGATCTTTTGCATGCCGTCCATGCGCAGGGTCAGCATGCCCTCGGCGATGGCCTGGGCCTGGAGGTCGGCGGTGGAGGCTTCCTGGAGGATCATGCGGCGGAGAGCGGGGGACATGGCCATCACCTCGTAGAGGCCCTGGCGGCCCTTGTAGCCCGAGCCGCCGCACGTGTCGCAGCCCTTGCCCCGGTAAAAGGTCATGGAGGCGGCCTGGTCCAGGTCGATGCCGGCGGCGCGCAGGTAGACCTCCGGGTAGGTGACCGCCTCCTTGCAGTTGCTGCAGATGCGGCGCACCAGGCGCTGGGCGGTGATCAGATTGACCGCGGAGGCCACGTTGAACGGCTCGATCCCCATGTCCACCATACGCGTGATGGTGGAGGGGGCGTCGTTGGTGTGCAGCGTGCTGAGCACTAGGTGGCCCGTAAGGGCGGCCTTGATGCCGATGCTCCCCGTCTCCAGGTCGCGGATCTCGCCGACCATGATGACGTTGGGGTCCTGGCGCAGGAAGGCCTTCAGCGCCGCCGCAAAGGTCATCCCGATGTCGGTACGCACTTGCACCTGGTTGATGCCGTGCAGGTTGTACTCGACCGGGTCCTCCGCGGTCATGATGTTGACTTCGTGCGTGTTGATCTTGGAAAGGGCGCTGTACAGCGTCGTCGTCTTTCCGGAGCCCGTGGGGCCGGTGACCAGCACCATCCCGTACGGGTTCATGATGGCGTGCATGAAGTCCTGCTCCGCCTTCGGCTCCATCCCGAATTTCTCCAGGTCGAGCGTCAGGTTCCCCTTGTCCAGGATTCGCAGCACGATCTTCTCCCCGAACAGCGTGGGGAGGGTGGAGACGCGGAAGTCGATGACGCGCTTGCCCAGGCGCAGCTTGAGGCGCCCGTCCTGCGGCACGCGGCGCTCCGCGATGTTGAGGTCCGAGAGGATCTTGAAGCGCGAGATCAGCGCCGCCTTCATCTTCGTGGGCGGACGCATGATTTCCTGCAGCACGCCGTCCACGCGGTAGCGGACGCGGATGTCCTTTTCGTAGCACTCGAAGTGGATGTCCGACGCTCCTTTCTGCACCGCGTCGGTGAGGATGCCGTTGATCAGCTTGACGACCGGCGCCTCGTCCACCGCGGCGGCGAGGGCGACCGCGGACATCTCCTCCTCGCGGTCCTCCATCACCTCGATGTCGTCCATCTCGATCTGCTTCAGCAGATCGGTGA
The DNA here is from genome assembly GCA_036386635.1 of Longimicrobium sp. Classification (GTDB taxonomy): domain Bacteria; phylum Gemmatimonadota; class Gemmatimonadetes; order Longimicrobiales; family Longimicrobiaceae; genus Longimicrobium. The sequence goes on along the minus strand of DASVVI010000878.1, from coordinate 4,000 downwards.
TGCGCTCGTCGGACTGCTCGTACTCGCGGTCGATCGTCTTCTTGAGGGTGAAGTCCCCCGCGATGACGGGCTCGATGTCCAGCCGGGTGATGAACTTGAGGTCGTCGATCACCCCCAGGTCCGTCGGGTTGGACATCGCCACCGTGAGCGTGCGCCCCACGCGGCGCAGCGGCAGCACCTGGTGCTTCGTCGCGATCTCGGTGGGGATCAGCTTCAGGATGCGGGGGTCCAGCTTCACCCGCTCCAGGTCCACGGCCGGGACGCGGTGCTGGCGGGCGAGGGCGCGCACCAGGTCCTGCTCGGCCAGGAAGCCGAGCTTCACCAGCGAGAAGCCGACCCGCGTCCCGTTCGAACGCGCGTCGTCCAGGGCACGCGAGAGCTGCTCCTGGTTGATGAGATTCTCGCGTACGAGCTGCTCGCCGATGCGGTCAGCAGCGGGGGCGGAGACTGCCATAGGCCTCGGTGGGAATAGCTGCGCAGCCCCCGGAAGGGGCGTTTCGGGGCGGCGCGTCTGGATGGGTACGGAATGGAAGTTGGCCTGTAACCCTATGCCATGTCAAGGGGTAGCACGGGCCCGCGCCCGCACCCGCGAGACCAGCGAAGGGCCGATTCCCGGCACCTTTGCCAGCTCATCTACCGTGCCGAAACGGCCATGTTCCGCACGATACGCGACCACCCGCTCCGCCAGCGCCGGCCCGATCCCCGGCAGCGCGTCCAGCTCCGCCGCGCTGGCGGTGTTGAGGTCCACAGCGGCCTGCGAGCGCACGCTTTTCGCCATCGCGGGCGCGCTGGGGAGCGCCAGGTGTGGCGCGATCCCCGCCAGGAGCGAGGGGCCGACGCCCGGGACGGAGTCGATGGAGGCCAGCGAGTGGAAGGGGCCGTGCGATGCGCGGTGCGCCACGATCCGCTTCGCCAGCGCGGGGCCGACGCGCGGGAGTCGCTGGAGCTCGTCGGCGGGCGCGGTGTTGGGGTCCAGCCGCTCGTTGGCGGCGAGGGGACGCGCGCGTTGCTCGTTGCGCTCCACGCTGTCGGCCGTCGCGGAGCGCAGGCGCGCGCCGGCGGCGGCGTCCTCGGCGGCGGAGGCGCTCCACGATGCGGGGGCGGGGGCTGGACGCAGCACGCGCGCGCCTGCACCCGCGGCCAGGAGGAGCGCCACCACTCCCAGCGCGAGCCGCTCCTGCGGAGTCACGCTCATGGTCGCTCCCGGTAGACCAGCGCGGAGAGCACGGTGCCCACCGCGCCCAGGCTCTCGCGCCGCACCTGGTCGATGGCGTCGTCGGTGGTGCGCCACAGCTCGTTCAGCCGCCCGTGCTCCGGATCGATGACGGCCACGGTCGGGATCCCCGCGGCGGACAGGAGCTGGTGCTCGCCTTCCAGAGCCTCGCCAATGTGGGCTACGAAGACGGAGTCCATCCCCACCTCTCGCGCCACCGTCCACACCCGCCGCACCGCGTCCGGCGCCGCCTTCGTAGAGGAGGCCTCCATCGGGATGCGCAGGTCACGGTCGCCCACACGGTCCACGTACACCGCCCAGCGCGGACGGTAGCCGGCGGGGCGGTTCGCCAGGAAGTGCCGCGCGCCCAGCCCCGTCCCCGCTTCCGCGCGCTCCAGGCCCTCGGTCAGGAGAATGTCGACGCCGATGGCGGGGGGCGTCTCGTGGAGAAGCTGCGCGAGCTCCATCAACACCGCCGTGCCCGATGCGCCCTCGTTGGCGCCGGGGACGGGGCGCCGCTGGAGGTGCTCCTCGGGATCGCGCGTTGCGTGGCGCGGGGAGTCCCAATGCGCCACCAGCAGCACGCGCTCCTTCGCATCCGGGCGCCAGCGCGCGAAGACGTTGGCGAAGCGCAGCGGCTTCCCACTCACATTCGCGGTGAACTGCTGCACGATCACCGTGTCCGCGCGGAAGCCGAGCTGGTCCGTCATCCAGCGAAGCTGCCGCTCGTGCGGAGGGAGCCCAGCCACCCGCGGCCCGAACGCGAGCTGCTCGTCGAGATGCGCCCATGCGAGGCCCGCGTTGAAGGCGCGCGGCTCGCGCGGCTTCTCGCCGGCGCAGGCGGCGAGCGCGATGAACGTGACGGCGCAGAATGCGCGTAGGACGTTACTCACGGAATGGTAATCGCTTGCGGGTGCTGGAGGCGGGGCGCGCGGTTGAACCGATCCGGCGCGTGGGGTATGTTAGATATGGCCGTAAAACCCGGCAAGTCCTCGTGATAAAATGATGCGAATCCTGACCCGATACTTGCTCCGGGCGCACTTGGGGCCCCTCCTCTTCGCCTTCGTGGCGCTGACCGGAGTCGTGCTGATCAACACGTTGGCCAAGCGGCTGGCGGAGTTAGCCGGCAAGGGGCTCCCGGTGGACGTGATCCTGGAGTTCTTTGTGCTGGCGCTTCCGGCTGCCGTTGCGCTCACTTTCCCCATGGCCGTGCTGGTGGCGGTGCTCTACACCTTTTCCACCTTCACCGCCGAGAACGAGATCATGGCGCTGAAGGCGAGCGGGGTGGATCTGCGCCGCCTCCTCGCCCCGCTGCTGGTGGCGGCGGCGATCATCACGGGGGTCATGACCTGGTTCAACGACCGGGTGCTTCCCGAGTCCAACTTCAAGTGGAGCCAGCTCTATCTGGACATCGCGCGCAAGACGCCCACGCTGATCCTGGAGCCGCAGACGCTCAACCGCATCGCTCCCTCCAACGCCACGGGGCAGGTGTTCTACATGCGCGCCGCGCGGGTGGAGCCGGGCACCAACCGGCTGTGGGACGTTTCCATCTACGACGTCACCAACCCGTCCACGGTGCGCACCATCTACGCGGACTCGGGGCGCGCCCTCTTCAACCGCGCGCAGACGGACCTGGTGATGCGGCTCTTCGACGGGCACATGCGCGAGGTGTCGGTGGACGATCCCAGGGTGTTCCGCAGGATCGACTTCAAGGAGCAGCGCTTCGGCATCCCCGGCGTCGGCAACCTGCTGCAGGTGGACGGCAGCGGCGGCGGCAGCTACCGCGGCGAGCGCGAGATGACCATCGGGATGCTGGCCGCGCACGTGGACACGCTGGCGCGCGACCGCCGCGAGTCGCTCAAGCGCGCGCGCGAAGTGGCCGTGCGCGACCTGGCACTCGTCCTTCCCGGGGCCAAGCGCGAGCCGCCGAAGGTGGTGGCGCCCAGCTCCGGGTTCCTCCCGCCCGAGTCGGGCGACGCGCGCGAGCGGGCCCGCCGCGCCGCCGACGAGCTGCAGGCCTCCCGCCGCCGCTCCGCGGACCTGACGCGCGAGATCGGCGACTACCAGGTGGAGATCCACAAGAAGTACTCGATCGCCGTGGCGTCGCTCGTCTTCGTGCTGGTGGGGGTGCCGCTCGCCCTGCGCTTCGGCGGCGGGGGGATCGGGATGGTGATCGCCACGAGCATGGTGATCTTTTCCGTGTACTACGTGGGCCTCATCGGCGGCGAGTCGCTGGCGGGGCGCGGCCTCATGCGGCCGTGGGTGGCGATGTGGATCGTCAACGTGCTGATGACTGTAGTGGGCGCCTTCGGGATGGCGACCGTGGGGCGCGAGACCTCCACCGCCCGCAACAGCACGTGGGACGGGATCATGCAGGCGCTGCGCGACTTCGGTGCGCGGCGCGGGAAGGTGCGGGCGTGAGCATCCTGTCGCGCTACGTCATCCGCCAGTTCGTCGGGACGTTCGTGGGCCTGGTGCTGGGGCTGCCGCTGCTCTTCATCATCGGCGACGTCACGGACAACATCGACAAGTACATCGACAAGGGGATCACGGGCGGCCGCCTCCTCCTGTCGTACGTCTACTTCTACCCGCAGTTCGTGCTGTACGGCTTTCCCATCGCGGCGCTGGTGGCCACGGTGTTCACCATCGGCGGAATGACGCGGCACCAGGAGATCACCGCCGCGAAGGCAGGCGGCATCTCCTTCTACCGCCTCTTCCTTCCCGTCGCCATGCTGGGGGTGATTCTTGTGGGGATCGCCTTCGGGCTCAGCGAGCTGGTGCCGATCA
>DASVVI010000877.1:0-5785 GCA_036386635.1 Longimicrobium sp. | reverse complement strand
GGCTCGTGGGATGACGGTGCGGGTGGTGGCGGTGTCGTGGCGAACGGGGCCGGTGCGAAACCGCGGGGGTGTGGTGCGGGGTATCTGGATAACGAAGGCGGTTGAAACCGCGGCTGGAACAGCGCAAAGTCCCCCTGCGGGGACTCGCACCGCGGTTTCGGTTCGTGTCCTACACCCCGGGATCGGCAGGTGCTCGTGCGGCGAAACCTCACACGTGTGTTCGTCCACCTCGTTTGGAGCACATGGGATCGGAGGCCCCTGATCACTCCGCACCTCCAGGCGCGGATCTACAAGTGCCTGCACGCGGAGTGCACACGGATGCGGATCGAGCTCATCGCGGTAGGTGGAGTGGATGATCACGTCCACCTGCTGGTGAAGCTGCCATCCACCGTCTCGATCGCCGACGCGGTCAAGCAGCTCAAGGGGAGTTCGTCGCACCTCGCCAACCACGAGGTGGAGAAGTCGGCCGGCTTCCGCTGGCAGGGAAGCTACGGAGCGTTTTCGGTCTCGGAGCGGATCGTGCCGCGGGTGCGGCGCTACATCGCCAACCAGGAAGAACATCACCGGCGCGGGGCACTTCACCGCGCCTACGAACCGGACTGACCGCGAGTCCGCGAAGGCGGACTTTGCGCCGTTCGAGCCGCGGTTTCAACCGCCCGGGCCATTCCAACGCCCCTACATTCGATCCATGACCATGACCACCAACACCATCCCCGCCGGCGGCGCCACGCACCTGGCGTGCACCCGCTGCGGCGCCGAGCACGCGAGCGAGGCGCACCACCGGCTGTCGCCGTGCTGCGAGAAGCCGCTCTACCCGCGCTACGACCTGGAGGCGATCGGGGCGCGGCTGAAGCGCGAGGACCTGCGCGGCCGCCCCGCCGACCTCTGGCGCTACGCCGAGCTCCTCCCCGTGCGCGACCCGGCCAACGCCGTCCGCCTGGGCGAGGGGTGGACGCCGCTGATCGAGACGCCGCGGCTGGCGGAGCGGCTCGGCGTGAGCCGCGTGTGGGTCAAGGACGAGGGCCAGAATCCCACTGCGTCGTTCAAGGCGCGCGGCCTGTGCATGGCCATCTCGCGGGCCAAGGAGCTGGGGATCCGCGAAGTGGCGCTTCCATCGGCGGGCAACGCGGGGAGCGCGACCGCCGCGTACGCCGCCGCCGCGGGGATGCGCGCCCACATCGTGGTGCCGCGCGACACGCCCGTCCCTATCATCCAGGAGATCCGTGCCCTGGGCGCCGACCTGGAGCTGCTGGACGGCCTCATCACCGACTGCGGCGCGCGAGTGGCGGAGGGCGCGCGGCAGCACGGCTGGTTCGACCTCTCGACCCTCAAGGAGCCGTACCGGGTGGAGGGGAAGAAGACGATGGGCTACGAGATCGCGGAACAGTTCGGGTGGACGCTGCCGGACGTGATCGTCTACCCCACCGGCGGCGGCACCGGGCTGGTGGGGATGTGGAAGGCGTTCGACGAGATGGAGCGGCTCGGCTGGATCGGCTCGCAGCGCCCGCGGATGATCACGGTGCAGGCCAGCGGCTGCGCCCCCATCATCCGCGCCTGGGAGGAGGGCGCCGACCACGCGGAGCCGTGGCAGGGCGCGCACACGTACGCCTCGGGCCTGCGGGTGCCGCGCGCGGTGGGCGACTTCCTGATCCTGGACGCGGTCCGCGCTTCCGGCGGCGCGGGCGTCGCCGTGCCCGACGAGGAGATGCGCGAGTGGACGCCGATCATGGGCGCCCTCACCGGCATCTTCGCCGCACCGGAGGGCGCCGCCACCGCCGCCGCCGTCGCACGCCTGCGCCAGGACGGCACGCTCAACGGCGACGAGAGCGTGGTCCTGTTCAACACCGGCAGCGGCCTCAAGTACGTAGACCTCAACTGAAAAGCATCACACAGAGGCCGCAGAGGGAACTGCAAGGGCACAGAGAACCCCTTTAGCTGTTCTTGCGGTACCCCTCTGTGTCTCTGTGTGAGATTCAGTTCTGGATCACCCCGTAGGTCTGCACGGTGACGGAGCCGGGGCCCTGCACCCAGACCTTCATGCCGGGGCGGAACGCGGCGGGGGCATCCTGCAGCCGGACGATGCCATTGCGCGTGCGGAGCTGGAGGGTGCCGTCGGTGGCGCGCTGCACCGTGCCCATGAACACGGGGCGGCCGTTGACGGAAAGGACGTCGTAGTCGCTCGCCACGAGGGCGCGGTCGGCGGCGCGGCGGCCGCGCACCTCCACGCGGGCGCCGGAGAGGGCGCGGATCTCGGCGGCGAGCGGGCCGGTGACGTACACGCTCCCCCCGCCCTCCGCGGCGACGACGGTGCGCACGTTCATCGGGGCCGAGCCCACCGACGCCGGCACGCCGACCACCCGCTCCTCCTGCGCGCCGCCATCCGCGGGCGGAACGGAGGCGGGACGGGTGCACGCCGCGAGCACGACGGCCATCAGCACGAGAGTACGCATCAGCGGGTCCTCGGTACAGTTTCGGAATGATGCCAGGTAACCGGTCGTACCCGGCCCGGGCGCCACTTGGTCCGCGCGCTGTGGTCGCCCCGGTGCGGGAGTGCTATCTTGCCGCTCCGACGCCCGGCGCGTTTCCGCCACGGCTCCGCATCCGTCTCAACGTTCCGCGCCCATGACCGCACCGGCCGCGCGCCACTTCCTCGCCATCCCCGACTTCACGCGCGAGGAGATCCTCCGCACGCTCGACCTCGCCGCCGAGATGAAGCGCGGCGAGTACCGCGAGCGGCCGCTGGCGGGAAAGACGCTCGCCATGATCTTCACCAAGAGCTCCACCCGCACGCGGGTGTCGTTCGAGGTGGGGACGTACCAGCTCGGCGGCCACGCGCTCTTCCTCTCCTCGCGCGACATCCAGCTCGGGCGCGGCGAGCCGATCCGCGACACGGCGCGCGTCCTGTCGCGCTTCGTGGACGGGATCATGATTCGCACCTTCGACCACGGAGACCCGGAGGAGCTGGCGCGCTACGGCTCCGTTCCGGTCATCAACGGCCTCACCGACCTCCTCCACCCCTGCCAGATCATGGCGGACCTGATGACCGTCCGAGAGAACCTGGGCGGCGACGTGAGCGGGCTCAAGGTGGCGTGGGTGGGGGATGGCAACAACATGGCGAACTCCTGGATCAACGCCGCGTACCGCCTGGGCTTCGAGCTGCGCCTGGCGTACCCGCCCGGATACGCGCCGGACGCATCCATCCTGGACCGGGCGCGCGGCACGGCCCGCATCATCGTGACCCACGACCCGCGCGAGGCCGTGGAAGGCGCGGACGTGGTGAACACGGACGTGTGGGCCTCGATGGGGCAGGAGGAGGAGTCCGCCCGGCGCCAGCGCGATTTCGCCGGCTTCCGGGTGGACGAGGCGCTGATGGAGTCCGCGTCCGACCGCTCCATCTTCCTCCACTGCCTCCCCGCCCACCGCGGCGAAGAGGTCACCGAGGAGGTGCTGGAGGGCCCGCGCTCGCGCGTTTGGGACGAAGCCGAGAACCGGATGCACGTGCAGAAGGCGATCATGGCGCGGCTGATGGGCGGCGTGGAGTAGCCGCTGGCGCCGAAAATGCTCCGCGGGCGCCGGTCCGCACGGGAGCGGAGCCGATCAACGCAACGAGGAGAGGACTGGATGCCTACGAGGAAAGCGAGCGCCACCTGGGAAGGCGGGCTGCAGAGCGGAAAGGGGAGCTTCGAGGGGGAGAGCGGCGCCATCAAGGGGAGCTACTCCTTCGGCTCACGCTTCGGAGACGCGGGCGGCACCAACCCCGAGGAGCTGCTGGCGGCTGCCGAGGCGGCGTGCTTCAGCATGGCGCTGGCCGTGGGGCTGGAGCAGAACGGCACCCCCGCCACGCGCGTGCACACCGATGCGGCGTGCACCATCTCCAAGGAAGGGGAGGGTTTCCGCATCACCACGATGGTGCTCCGCTGCCGCGCGCAGGTGCCCAACGTCGATGCGGACACCTTTGCCGGTATCGCCACGGCCACCAAGGCGGGATGCCCCGTGAGCAAGGCGCTCGCCGGGGTCGACATCCAGCTCGACGCCGCGCTCGAATAGCGCTCCTTTCACGGCAGCCACGGCGGGCCGGCTTCCCACACGGGGAGCCGGCCCGTCACGCTTTCCGAGGACCGCGCGTGTGTTCCCCTACAGCCGTGTGGGGGATTGCCCTCCGGCAGGAATCCTGCGTCGCTGCGCTACGACAGCCGAGTCCCACCGGCCGCCAGCGGAACGGCCGTCAGCCCTGCACCTCAGCCGCGGGAGGCCAGCATGGGGATCGTCAAGCGTGCTCTCGGATTCGTTAGCGGGCTGGGCTCCGGACGCGATGCGAACCTCCCCGCGAGCTGGCCTCCCGGCCACCAGCGCGACGAGGTGGAGCGCAGGCTGGCGTCCGAGGAGCGCTCCCTGTCGCGCCTGGACCTGACCGGGGCCGACCTCACGGGGCTGGACCTGGCCGGCGTGGACCTGAGCCACTCCAACCTGCGTGACGTGAAGCTGGCCGGGTGCAATCTGGGGGGCGCGAACCTCACCGAGTGCTGCCTCTGCAACACGGACTTCACCGGCGCCAACCTGCGCGACGCCGTGCTGCGCGACGCCAGCGTCCTGCGCACCGGCGCCATGCGCCCCATCGTGCTGGAGCGCGCGGATCTCAGCGGGGCGGACGCGCGCGGCATCGACCTGTCGCGCGGGCGGCTGGGGGGCGCGATCCTGGAGGGCGCGAACCTCACCGAAGCCTCGCTGCACAAGGCCGACCTGAGCGGCGCCCGGATGGCGAACGCCACCCTCAGCGGCGCCAACCTCCGCCACGCACAGATGCGGGACGCGGACCTGAGCGGCGCGACCCTGGACGCGGCGGACATGGCCGGCGTCCGCGCGCACGGCGTGCGCCTCACCGGCGCCCGCTGCCGGCGCGCCAACCTGGGCGATGCCGTCCTGGAAGCCGCCGACCTCACCGGCGCAGACCTCTCGGACGCGGACCTGGGTGGCGCGAACCTGCGCGGGAGCCGCCTCCGTGGCGCCACCCTGCGCGGCGCCGACCTGGACAGCGTCATCTTCGAAGCTGCGGAGATGGACGGCGCGGACTTCTCCGGCGCCCACAACCACGTCATCGAGGCGACCGCCCGTTGAAGAACAGGGTTCTGCAACAGCTGGCCTCACGCGGAGACGCGGAGACGCAGAGAGCACTCCGCCCCCTCCTCTGCGTCTCCGCGTCTCCGCGTGAGCCAATCAGGATCTCAGATCATGCCTCGTACACCCGCAGCGAAAACCGGGGAATGGTAGCGCGGAACTTCGTGCCCGCGGGGCGCTCGAACTCGTAGTACCCTTCCATGTGCCCCTCCGGACCCTTGAGCACGCAGAAGCTCTGGTACTCGTGCACCCCGCCCGGCGGGATCACCGGCTCCTCGCCGATCACGCCCTCGCCCTCCACCTCGCTGTCGCCCGCGCCCTCGTCGTGGATGTACCAGTGGCGCCAGCGGAGCTGTGCCGGCTCGGTGCCCACGTTCTCGATGCGCATCTGGTAGGCGAAGACGTAGCGCGGCTCCTGCGGGTCCGAGTGGTCCGGGAGGAAGAAGGGCTGCGCGGTGATGCGGATCCCCTCGGTTATCGCATAGTAGAACATCGGTCTCCGCGGGCCTCGTGAATGGATCGGCGGTCAGGATAACCCGCGCTCCTATCCGGGTCAACGCGGCGCTGTCGCACCCCACGCTGGCGCCGTAGATTCGCCCGCTTCACGCCTCCCTTCGATCCACCCTCCTCCCGCACTGTCCCGTGGAGCACCTCAAGCAGCACATCCGCG
>DASVVI010000876.1:0-10087 GCA_036386635.1 Longimicrobium sp. | reverse complement strand
TGGAGGTGTTCGACACTTTCGAGGAGAACGCGCTGGCCAAGGCCCGCCACTTCGCGCGCCTCACGGGCCAGCTCACCCTCGCCGACGACTCGGGGATCTGCGTCGATGCGCTGGGTGGCGCCCCCGGCGTCCGCTCGCGCCGCTTCGCCCCGGGCCCGGACCTGCGCGGCGCCGGGCAGGATCAGGCCAACAACACCCACCTCCTCCAGCAGCTCGCCGGGATGCCGCAATCCGGCCGCAGCGCGCGCTACGTCTGCGCCGCCGCCCTCGCCGGCGGCGGCGCGGACGAGGCGGTCTTCCTGGGCACCTGCGACGGCGTCGTGCTGGAGGAGCCGCGCGGCACCGGCGGCTTCGGCTACGATCCGCTCTTCTACATCCCCTCCGAGCGCTGCACCTTTGGCGAGCTCGCGCCCGACCGCAAGAATGAGATCAGCCACCGCGGCCGGGCCGTGCGGCAGGCGGCGGAAGCGTTGAGCGAGAACGCCCAGGGTTGATTATCGCGCCGCAGGGATATACTTTTGCGCTCTGTCGGACGGGGAGTGGCGCAGCCCGGTAGCGCACCTGGTTTGGGACCAGGGGGTCGCAGGTTCGAATCCTGTCTCCCCGACTGCCGGGGCACCTTCCCGGCGCACGTTGGTACAGGTCAACCCCTGCGCCAGTAGCTCAGCTGGATAGAGCAACGGCCTTCTAAGCCGTAGGTCATAGGTTCGAGTCCTATCTGGCGCGTAGCCAAAAGGCAGCCCCCACCACAGTTCGCGGTGGGGGCTGCTTGCTCTCGGTGTATTTGGCACGACTCAAGAAGGTTCCAGCTCCCTGCCCAAGCCCGATACCCGTGCCCCTCTGATCGGTGGTGAAGTGTGAATAGAACCTGCGACGGGTCCGTGCGCTGCAGGCGCCGGTCCTAGCATACCTAGAACAATGAAAGGTTGTCGGCAGAACCAGTAATTACCTCGGTTGTGCGTAGTGCAAGATTATTGTCGAACGGGATTATGGTCCAATCCGGCGTTGGGCCCTTTGCGCAGGGCAACAGGCTCTTTTCGTTGAGGTTGCTAAAATCGCCGTCGGCGTTCACCTCCATGAGAATGGACTCGCGGTTGGTAGATTGCGGCACCCACCGGAAGGGCCCGACGAGCACGTCGGCCCCGGGAGCAATTCCCCCCTTGACGGAGATTTCCTCGCTCTCCATTCGCGTCCAATCGTCTGGCCAAGACGGACGCACCTTGCCACCCGCGGTGTAGGCGCGGATCGATACGTTATCGGCATGCCGCGTACCTCGGTTCTTGACCAGACAATAGGCGAAGTTTGTTCGTCCTTCGACAGGCACCTCGTGTACGGCCAACCCGCCGTCCGAACTGACAGTCAGCCGATTCCATATGTCCTTACATTCCCAGAACACCGGCTGAAAGGCATACTCACCCGCCCGTCCATCATCGAAGTATACATCTACTTCGGGGGGAGCTCCCGGTCCGATCACGGGATCGGGAGCTCCGGGCGGCTGGTAGAGGCCTTGCTTCTCGAAGGCCCAGCGTAGGACCTTGTTGAACGACCCGCCACGATAACCTTCAAAGTCTTCTGTTCCCGCATCGGCAATTTTGAGCGCATTCGCAAAAACCATTACATGTCGTGTTTGTGTGTATTGGTCCAGCGTGCCCACTGCTTTAATGATCAGAAAGGCACATTGTCGGGCTGCAAGCTTGCGTTGACTCACCTCGTCTGAATCCCCGCCAACAGCGCGATAGAATCGGAACAAAGTGGTAGAGAGGATCTGCTCGCTCGCGTAGCTACCAAGGTCGTTTGCCCCGCCCCAACCCCATCCGGCCTCAACGAATAGACCATGGTTTCGGCCCAACGTCCAAGGAAATGTCTCACAGCGTAAATTGGGGTCATTGCGTAGCGCTGATTCCGGATCGAGTAGAATCGCCGCTAGGCTATCTCCGGGACTGTGGGCGAAACCGAATTCGCCGGAGTGAAGGTGATCCCACAGAATAGCGTGCCCGAACTCGTGTAACACCACGCGCAGATCCGCCGCGATACCCACGGCTGGCTTAGACGCCCTTCCCTGCCCAAACCGAAATCGGTCCAAGCCGTCACCGGAGGCATTGCCATCGGCGCAGGCGTTGAGGTCATCGTCAAGGGCACAGCCGTCTACGGAGACGGGGAAAGTGGTTCCGTCGAAATACTTCTCAAGGTCAAACCCCATCCCCGCGATGTAACGGAAAATCCCATCGCAGTGATGGTAGGCGTTGACTGCGGCAAACTCTCGTGCGTGAGCACTGTAAAAGAAGTCTCCCGGTGGATTTCGCTGAACCACCGGACTAGTGGTGGGCTCCTCAACGTCAACCACTCGCACGAATTCACCCGTGAGTTCCTGGAACTCGCGGGATCGAAGGCCAAGCAATTCCACTCGCGTCCGGAGCGGATTCAGCAAAGCTGCATTGTCCGTCGGCTGCGGAGCGCCGATCCCGACGAGAGTGAGCGGATCGGCCCTGAACACCATTGCTGCAGCACAAGTAGTAAACGCCCTGACGTACAGTACTGCCCCTGTCCGATCTTCAATGAATGCACGCCAATGCAGCGAACGTCCCTGTAGGGTGAGCGTAAACAGAACTTCAACCACAGTGTAGTGAGCATTCGGCACGAACGACCCGGGGATGGACTCAAGGCGGAGCCCCAGATAGTAGACCGCGCCATCCACCTTCACCTGTGCATCCGGTGCTACGCGTTGCTCCGGATCATATCGATAGATTAGACGTCGCGCGTTGTTTATGCTCGAAATATCTCGCTCATCTAGGCCCAGAAGCCGAGTCAGAATCGGAGGCTTGATGCTCTCAGGGGTGAACCGGACACCCACATCCGGATCTCCTCCCGGGATCAGCGACACGGACGTATGGATAGAACTTCGAGATGCAACTACGCGAAGTGGCCCCTGAAGAATCGTGGCGCTGAAGCCCGCATCCCAAACCGGAAGTCCCTGGTAGAATTGCTGGTACGAAACCGTGATGACTTCCATCGCCGCCTTCTCCTGGGCCCAACGCAGCCCAATGCCGGTGTAGCCGTCTGGCGCGCTGGCGCGGGAATCAGGTAGCATATGCTCCTCTATCCCATAAGTTGCTGCAAGCTTTTGGAGATATTTCTCGACCAAGTCGCTCGCCGGAGCACGAGGTGCCTCTTCGTCTATAAAAGGCTGCTGGAGGTGCTCGACCTGATAGACCGTACCCAGTTTGTCCCGTGCGATATGGACTTTACCTTCAGCAGTGCTCGGCATGGTGCTCCTGTCCAATACGTAGGTGTGAATAGCGCTAAAAGCGGGAGCGCTCCTAGACCTTGCGCGCAGCCTTAGCCGCGCTCCGCTAAAGCCGTGGCTACCATGCAAGTGAGCTCGCTTCCGGCAGATCCCCTGGGAGAAAGGGTAGGGCCCCTAAATCCTGCAAGTGCCGAAAACTTGGGATTTTTTGCGCTGATGCGAGGTCTCCAAAGCGAATAATACGCGCCAAAGTGGTTCGCCTCGGAATCCACCTTCGGAACATTTACGGGTGGCGGCAGCTTCAGAACTCGGCGTGGAAGCTCCCCCAGCGTGACATTGAGGATCATGAGATGGATTTCACCCGTACTGTTAGGCGGAGTGAGCGTGAGTTGCGGGCCGTTCGCCTGGCCGTTGATCCCTTTGACGTTTAGCACCAGCGAATTGTCGGGGACAGAAGGGATAAACCACTCTACTGAAGTCGCCATGCGGCGGGCCTCAATCGGTGGCTGCTCAAACCTCCACTGACCGCCCGGAACGTGCGAGTCAGCGGCGCCTGCTGCGAGCGTCACGCGGGAGAGCACGGCTCCAAAAGTATTCTCCGATTCGATGTACGGTCTTTCAACGGGTCGAATATCGAGAAGGTTCAGATCGAAAACATCGGCGTCGAGGTCGACGCTGGCGGCGCTGCTGTTAGGGATAAGCTCGGACAGGTCGATGGCTTTATCCTCGAGCGACACGTGCGTCAACTCGGCTAGATTCGCATTGGGGAGCTGCAAGCGAGTCTCGAACACGAGCCGTGCAAGGTGCCCGCCTACCGGCGGCATCAGCATGTGGAGCATCTTTCTCCCGTCGGAGCGGTCCGGGTCACGGACGAGCAGACACATGCCGGCGAAGGTGATCCGCAGTGGAAAGGCCATGCTAACCTCGTGATAGTGGTGGATGGGTTGTTGACACACAGGGGTCTGCGCGGCGCGAGGCCAGAAGGAACCGCATCCGTCCCCCGCCGTGGGGGACGATGCTGATCTACCGGCCCGATACGTGGACCCTACTACAATGGATGGACACGACTGGCCGAGTTCCCGCCACAGCGGACGCTGCCATAGCTACACGCTCCGGCTGCTACCATCAAGGTGCCATGTGGATACCATACTTGCGCAGTAGGTGTGCACGCCACTCGACACACCTTCAAAACAGATCCACGAGCTCAGCTCTCCGAATCGTAAACGACACAGCTTCATTCGTTAGTCTCCTGCATAGCGAAACCCCGCCCACGCCGCGGGCGAGCGGAGCGCCGGATCGCTCGCCCGGAGCAGCCGTAGCTGCGCCTCCCGGAGCGCGCTTGGCCCGTCTCCAGAGAGGTGGTAGGCGCGGTGGAACTCGATCATGAGTGGCGTCGTTAGCTCGTCGTCCACGCGCCAGAGGCTGCCGAGCACACCGCCCGCCCCCCCATCCAGCAGAGCGCCGGCGAATCCCGCGAAGCCGCCTGACCGGGTGTTCCGCGAGCCGAGTGTCTGGCACGCGGAAAGGACGACGAGGTCTACGTGCCCCAGCCGGAGTTTCCCAAGTTCCGCTGCGGTGAGCGAGTTTCTTCGCCCCTGGCCGTGCTCCGGGGCGAGCACCAGGTATGAGCGCTCCGGCCGCTGGTCGTCGAACACCGCGTGCCCGGCGAAGTGGACGACCGCGGCCCTCGCGAGCGCGGCTTCCACCGCCCCGGCGTCGGCGGCGGTGTCGGATAGGAACGCGTGGCGTGGGTATGTGGCGGCGATGGAATCCGCCTCCCGCCGTGCGCCGGGTAGCCTGGCCAGCCCCGGATGCGCGCGCCCGTCGAAGGCCGGGTCGGCCACGAGAAGCGTACCGGCATCGCGAGCGTGCTGGCGCACGCGCGAACCGGACGCGTCGCGAAGGCTGCCGGCATAGCGGAGGGCGTGGGCCTGCACCAGATAGCGGTCGTGCCTGGCGTCGTAGAGCGCGGAGAAAGGCACGGCCGCGAGCTCCCCGTCCGCAACGATGACCAGCGTCGTCGTCTCACCGCCCAGCCGCGACTCCAGCGGCGCGATGAGCCGGCGGTGCAGTTCCGCGAGTGGCCGGCGGACGACTGTGCCCTCTTCACGGCGCTCCAGCGATAGGCGTAGCGCTTCGATGGTCTCGATGAGCGAAGCGCGGTTGACCGTCTGGCGCGTCATGCGCACCGAGGTGCCGGCGACGGTCCACGCCAGGAGCGTGTCACCGATCAGCGCGTACGCGACCGCCACTTCTCCGGGCCGGATCCGCCAGCCGCCGCGCGCCGTGCCTGCCGTGTCAGGCCCGATGGAGCCGAACGACGTGCGCCCGCGCTCGAGGTACTCCAGCGCACCGGTGGTGTCTCCCGCCGCGAGGCGGAGCATGGTGAGCCGGTCGAAAACCCCGCGCGCCGCCTCCATCAACGAGGCGCGGAGTTCCGACCTGGCGATCGCGTCGCGCTCACGCGTGAGCAAGCGGGATGCGGAGTCCAGGTCCGCCGTCGCGCCCGCGATCTGCCCGAGGGCGAGCCTCACCTCGGCGCGGCCGACGCGAGCGCGGAGCTGCCGGACAGGGTTGGTGGCGGAGGCGAGGACGGAGTCCAGGTTCGTCGCCGCCCGCTTTGGATCGAGCGCGGCGAAGTACCCGGCCCTCGACATGCGCAGATCCGCTTCCAACCAGCTGCGCGAGGTGGAGTCCCGCGCGTTTGCGACGAGCGGCTGGCTCGCCTCGATATCGGCCCGCGCGTCGGCCAGCATCCCGGCGGTGGCGAGCATCCGCGCGCGGCCCAGCCGGACCTCGGCAATGCGGATCGGCTTATCACTCCGTCGCGGGTCGAGCTGTTCCGCGATACCCGCCCGCTCGTTCTGAAGACGGAGCGCGGCGGCGGTCAACCCATCGGCCTCCGCCGTTCTCGCCGCCACCGCAAGCGTGTTGAGGAGCCAGATGGAACTGCGCCGCCGGCGCAACGTGGCGAGCGCCCGATGCGCCGCTCCGTGCGCCGCGAGCGTTGCACCCAGGAAGAACTGCGCATCCGCCGCCACGTACTGGGCGCCGCCCTGGTGCTCGTGCTCGCCTATCCTACCCAGGAGCCTGCCACCGTCCTCCGCGGCATTCAGCGCCGCCTCGTAGCGTCCCAACCGAAGCAGGATGGTTCCATGTACCCAGCGTGATCGTCCCGCGAGCGCCGGGTACCGGAGTGTGTCCGTTTGCATGAACGGCCGCAGGAGTCCTTCGGCTTTCACCGGCTGGCCGTGCTGCGCGAGCATGGCGGCGTAGAAGACGAGAGCCCAGCTCTGCAGGGGTTCGGATGGTGGCCGAATCTTCAGAACATGCGCGAAGTGTTCGAGAGCGGCCTTGTACTGCACGCTGTAATACGCCCTCTGTCCGGCGGCATACTCCAGGTGCGCTCTGGCGAGAGCGCGCGTCGCGGCGTGGTCTCCCGAGCGGCCGCGTATTGTGCTCACCGCGTCCGCGAGCGTAGCGTCACCGCCCCGGCGCGCCAGCCCGTCCCCGATCGCCTGCGCCTGGCGCAGGTGGGCTTCGGCGCGGCCTGTGTCACCGGCCAGGACCGCCGCGCCCCATTGCGCGAGAAGGTGATCCCAGCCGTGGAGCCGCGCTTCCTGAGGGGCGCGGGCCGTGTAGGCGTCGATCTCGGCCGCAGAGGCCGCGGGGCCGGGCGGCGCCGGGGGGGCATCGTCGACGGCCAGCGCGCGCATGCGGGTTCTCGCCTCCACCGCCCAGCCGGAGGTGGAGTCGAGCGCGAGGTACTGCGCCCAGGCTTCCCGCGCCTGGCCTTCCAACCCGAGCCAGTCGAGCGCAAGCGCAAGGTTGAACCGCGCCACGGCACTCTCCGGGTCCGCCTCGAGCGCGTGTTCGGCGCTGGTGATCGCTTCCAGCAAGTCACGCGTGTTCTGCGTCCGGCTCGCGCGGATCAGGTACGCGGCGGAGATGTCACCGTGCGTTTGCGACGACCGATCCCCGGCGTCTGCAGCGCCCTGGAGGATGGAAATGGCTTCGTCGGTCGCGGTGCCTCCACTGCTCGGCCATAGAAGATTGAGAAGGCCGGCCGTGTGAAGTGCATCCGCTGAGTGAACGTCCTTGCGCGCGCGCGCCCAGAGCCGAGCCACCGGCGGTACAGCGGTGGACGATCGGGTTTCAGCAACGCAGTGCGGCACCGGGACGACGCCGTCGGGCGGGATCACGTAGGAGCAAGGCCGGTAGCGCGCCGAAACGGACAGTCGGGGCCCGACTGTTCGTTCAGGAGCGGCGCGCGCGAGGTCGTCCAGCAACGAACCGCGCTCCACGGCGAACGCCGAGAGGAGAAGTGCCGAGGCCAGGAGGGAGAGAGGAGGGCGGCGCATTGAGGGTTGAATCTCGATGGAAGGCGCTGCAGATCGTGTTGCTGGCCCTAAGTGAGCCAGATCAACTCAGAGGAAAGCGGTTGGCGTCATGGAAGAAGAGGGCGAACATGGCGAGCAAGGAAGGTGTTGCGGGTAGACCCTCAGGGCAATACTGGCGTACGAAAAGTGGATGGAGTTCACAGTGCCTGTGACGATCGTCGGCGTAAAAGGCTGGGAAGATGCCGCCTCCGAAGCATCGTATGTTCACTCTGTAACCGTGTTCTCCTGTGTACTTTACGTCCATATCTGTAGCACGCGAATTGCCCAGCGTCTCCGCACGCCCGGACCGGGGAGGCCCGGCGCGGCGGATACCCTTTTGAAGCTGGAGGATCCATGCGGTACAACAAGCCTTTCTTCGCCGTGGCGCTTCTCGCCACACTCGCTGCGTGCGCGGACTCGCCGACCGGGCCGTCGTCCGGACCCTCGCTGGAACCCGGGGCACCGCCGCGATGGGCGATGAACGCCAGCTCGGCGCGGGTGGTGGGGTACCTGCCCAATTGGTACCCCTCGCTGTCGCTGGACTCGGTGCGGTACAACAAGATGACGCACGTCATCTACGCCTTCGTGGACGTGCGCTCCAACGGCTCGCTCACCGGCATCGCGATGAGCGGAGACACGCGGCTCACCGCGATGGTGCAGAAGGCCCACGCCGCCGGCACCAAGGCGCTGATCTCCGTGGGCGGCGGCGGCAACGACCACGACACCACCTTTGCGCCGATGGCCGACAACGCGACGGCGCGGAGCACGTTCGTCAGCAACATGGTCACCTTCGTCAACAACTACGGGCTGGACGGGGTGGACATCGACTGGGAGTTCCCGGACGACACGGCGAACGCCACCGACTACGCCGTGCTGATGAGCGACCTGGACACGGCGATGCACAGCCGCGGGAAGCTGCTGACGGCGGCGGTCGCGGCCAACGGCTGGTTCGGACAGCACATCAAGTCGTCGGTCTTCAACAACGTGGACTTCCTGGTGCTGATGGCGTACGACGGCGAGACCACCACCCCGGCGTACTCGCACGCGGTGGCGTCGCTGGACTACTGGTCGGGGCGCGGGCTTCCGCAGTCGAAGACCGTGCTCGGGGTGCAATTCTACGGAAACAACTCGAGCGGCAATCAGAAGGCGTACCGACACATCGTGCGCGACGACGCGACGGCACCCACCAAGGACGTGAGCAACGGCTGGTACTACAACGGCGTCGCGACCATGAAGCAGAAGACGACGCTGAGCCTGCAGCGCGCGTCGGGCATCGGGATCTGGGAGGTGACGCAGGACACCTCGGCGGCGGGGATCAGCCTGCTGGGCGCCATCCACGAGGTGATGAACACCAGCAAGGTCGTCTACGATGACGCGCTGACGACCGGGTGGTCCAACTGGTCGTGGGGCACCACCGTGAGCTTCACCAACACCTCGCCGGTGTTCATGGGGAGCAAGTCGATCTCGGCGACGTACACGGCGGCGTGGGGCGGGCTGTACGCGCATCACAGCACCGGGGTGAGTCCGTCGGGGCTGGCAACTCTCGAGTTCTACGTGCACGGCGGCTCGGCAGGCGGGCAGAACCTTATCGTGCAGCTCGGCGACACGGGTGGCTGGCGCACGATGGTGGGGGTCAACGGCTACATCGCCGGCGGCTCGGTGGCGGCGGGGACGTGGCGCAAGGTGAGCATGCCGCTGTCCACGCTGGGGATTTCGTCGCTGGCGATCACCGACGTGGTGATATCGGACAACAGCGGCGGGGCGCAGCCCACCTTCTACGTGGACCAGATCCAGTTCGTCCCGTAACCCGATGGTTTGCCGCCGGGGCTCCAGCGCGGAGCCCCGGCGGCCACTTGCGTAATCCCGGATTCTTTCACAAATTCGTGTCTCGGCATCGACCGGTGCTTCGGCGCCTGGCGTTGCACGAGACGCGGTTTTTGAGATGACGGTGGGCGTAGCTCAGTTGGTTAGAGCGCCAGGTTGTGGCCCTGGAGGTCGCCGGTTCAATTCCGGTCGCTCACCCCTGCGAGACCCCGCGGCTCCGGCCGCGGGGTCTTGGGTTTTCTTCGCGGCGAGGGGTTGACGGGTCCACGGAAGAGGTTTACGTTGTAGGGCTCCACCGGACAAGCTGCCGACGGCGAGGGTGGAAGCGGAAACGCAGGTTTTCATCCCTTGACGATCCGCGATAAGCCGAGTAGCTTCAAGGGGTTCGCGGCGGATCGGGTGCGGCGGAAGTTGGAAAAAACGGGGGTTGACGAATCAGCAACGCCCGTTTAGATTGAAGGACTGCGCGACGGGCCGGGTGAAACTGGCCGGGTTGCCATGGAAGACGCGGTGAAAAGAGCCGCGCGGAAGTTTTGACAAATCGGGTATTGGGGAGTGCTTTGTGCAGCCCGCGACTAGGAATTGCGGAGCGGCCGTGTGGCACATCAGCCGGGGGCGTCACGTCTCCCGCGGTGCCTGC
>DASVVI010000875.1:0-4628 GCA_036386635.1 Longimicrobium sp. | reverse complement strand
AGAACAACGGAGGAAAAGCCTCACACAGAGGCCACAGAAGGAACTGAAAGCCACAGAGGAAACCTTTTGCGGTTCTCTCTGCGTCTCCGCGTCTCCGCGTGAGCCATGCAGTTGCAGTTGTACGCCCCTCCCCCAGGCAGTTTTGGGGGAGGGGCCGCGAGTTCACGAGCGGGGGAGGGGGCCCAGCGGCAGCGTCAGCGTGAACGTGCTCCCCTCGCCCACCACGCTCTCGGCGACGAGCTCGCCGTCCATGGCGCGGGCCAGGTCGCGGCTGATGGCGAGGCCCAGGCCCGTGCCCTCGGCCGTGCGCGTGAGATCGGAGCGCACCTGCACGAACGGCTCGAAGATGGCCGCCAGCTTGTCCGCGGGGACGCCGATGCCGGTGTCGGTCACGCGGAACACCACGGTGCTCCCCACCTCGCCGCACCAAAGGGTGACGCTGCCGCCGGGCGGGGTGAACTTGACGGCGTTGGAGAGGAGGTTCGCCAGGATCTGGAGGAGCTTCTCCGCGTCCGCACGCACGGTGAGCGCCTCGCTGCACGGCGACACCTCCAGCCGCAGCCCCTTGGCCCCCGCCTGCGGCGCCACCAGCGCCTCCGCCGACGCGAGCACCCCGCGCACCCCCACGTCGCTCACTTCGTAGTGGACGGCGCCGGTCTCCAGCTTGGCGTAGTTGAGCACCTCGTTGATCAGCCCCAGCAGGTGCCGCTGGCTGGCCTGGATGCGCCGGAGGTCCTCGCGCTGCTGGTCGTTGATGGAGCCGCGCACCCCCATCTCCAGCAGCTCCGCGTAGCCGCCGATAGCGTTGAGCGGCGTCCGCAGCTCGTGGCTCATGGTGGCCAGGAACTCGCTCTTCACGCGGTTCGCCTCCTCGGCGGCACCCGTGCGCTCGGCGAGCTGCTCGGCGCTCCAGCGCAGCTCGCGCGTCTGCGCCTCCAGCTGCGTGGCCTGCCGCTCCATTTCCTGCGCGCGGTCGGCGAGGCGGGCGGCCAGGGCGCGCGCCTCCTCGCCCTGGCGGCGCAGCTCCAGCGAAAGCGACCGGGCGCGGAGAAGGATCGCCACGCGGGCGCGCAGCTCCGGCTTCTCGATGGGGGTGATAATCAGCTCGTCCACCCCGCGCCACACTTGGCGCGTCACCATCTTCACTCCCGGCCGCGAGGTGATGAGGAGCACGGGGAGGAGGGCGGGCTGCTCGCGTGCCTTCCTCCGCTGCACGCGCTCCCACAGGCGGTCCAGGGCGCGCCCGTCCACGATGCACAGGTCGAAGTCCTGCTCCAGCGCATCCTCCTCGTCCGCCAGGATGACGGTGTGGTCCCGGGACAGCTCGTCGCAGAGGAGCGAGCCGTTCTCCCGCTGGTCCAGCAGCAGGAGGATGCGGTTGGCGCGCAGCTCCGCGGGCGGCTCCATCTCCGCCGTGGCGGCGTGGTCCGGGGCGATGCTCACGGCGAGCCGCCCTGGTCGTCGTGCCACCGGTCCGGGGTGCCCGTCAGCACGCCGCGCAGCCCGGTGAGGGGAGGGCCCACCCGCACCCCGTCGCAGGTGATCTCGTACTCGCGCAGCGTCTTGGTGAAGTCGCCCAGGCGCTTCTTGAGCACGCCGATCGCCTTGCGCAGCTCGCCCTTCACCTCCAGGTAGCGCATGAAGATCAGGTTGTCGCACAGGTAGCTGATCTCCGTCTCGGTCGCCCGGAACTCGCCGGTGATGGACTTCACCTCGTTGATGAAGATCACCGTGACGCCCATGTTCTTGAGGTAGCGGCCGAGGGCGTGGAGGTGCACCACCAGGTCGTCGCCCGCCAGCGTCAGCTCGTAGCCCGTGACCCCGTCGATCATCACGATGCGCGCGCCGTTCTCCTCCACCTCGCGCCGCACCATGAGCGCGAACTCGCCCGGCGAAAAGCGCAGCGGCTCCACCTCCACGATCGCCAGGGACCCGCCGTCCACCATCCCGCGCACCGGCACGCCGATGGCGTCGCAGCGGTGGAGCAGGGTGTCGAGCTGCTCTTCGAAGGCGTAGACCACCGAGCGCTCGCCGCGCGCGGCGGCCTCCTTCATGAACTGGATGCCGAGCGTCGTCTTTCCCACCCCGCTGGGCCCGGTCAGGATGGTGATGGTGCCGCGCTCGATGCCGCCGCCCAGCATCTCGTCGATCTCCGCGACGCCCGACGCGATCATCTCGTGCACGAACTCGCGCTCGTGCGATCCCGGCACCAGGCGCGGGTAGATCTCCATTCCGCGCCCGGTGAGGCGCATGGCGTGGGGGCCGCCCTCGAAGTCCGACCCGCGCATCTTGGTGATGCACAACGACCGCCGCAGCACGCCGTGCGCGGGCGAGATCACCAGGTCGATGATCCCGTCGCTCATGAAACGCAGGTCGTCGTCCGGCACGGTGTCGGTGGGCTCGGAGCTCAGCACGACGGTGGCGCCCTGCTCCACCAGGTAGCGCACGAAGGAGAGCGCCTGCTTGCGGAACTGAAAGGCGTCGCTGGCCATGTAGCGGAGCGTGGTGACCGCGTCCACGAAGACGCGCTGCGGCTTCAGCTCCTCCAGCGTCTCGATGATCCGCCGCGTGGTGGGGTCTCGCTCCACGTCGGCCAGCGAAAAGATGTCGTAGCTCTGGTTCTGGGCAAAGAACTCGCGCGTGGGGCTCAGGTCCAGGATGGCGACCTCGGAAAGGTCCAGCCCCTGCGACGCCGCGTCCAGGCGGAGCTGCGTCTCGGCGGACTCCAGGGTGATGAGCAGCGCCTTCTCCCCCTGCGCCACGCCGGCCAGGAGGAAGTGGATGCCCAGCGTCGTCTTGCCGGTGCCCGGCCCGCCCCGTACCAGGTAGGCGCGCTCGGGAATCAGACCGCCGTGCAGTACCTCGTCGAGTCCGGGCAGCCCCGTGGGGCGCCGCGCGGTGCCGGTGTCCAAGACGGCATCTCCATGCGTGGGGGTTCGCTGCGTTCGCCGGGCCTTCTGCAAGGCACTCGCCAAAAAGAACGGCAGGGCTCACGCGGAGACGCGGAGACGCAGAGAGAACCGCAAGAGGTTTCCTCCGTGGCTTGCGGTTCCCTCCGTGTTCTCTGTGTGAGGCTGTTCGCTGTTCCTCCTCTGCGTCTCCGCGTCTCCGCGTGAGGCCCGCTGTTTGGATGCCCGCGAAACCAAACACCTGGTTGCTACGTCCGGTCAGGAGCAACTCCCTCCCTGATCCCTCGCTTCACATCTCCATGGAACTCCAGATCCGCGACCTGTTCAAGACGTACGGCAACGGGGTGCATGCCCTGAACGGCGTCTCTCTTACCATTCCGCTGGGGATGTACGGGCTGCTGGGGCCCAACGGCGCCGGAAAGTCCACGCTGATGAGGACGCTGGCGACGCTGCAGGCGCCGGACTCGGGGTCGGTGCGCCTGGGCGAGCTGGACGTGCTGCGCAACAAGGACGAGATGCGCAGGACGCTCGGCTACCTGCCGCAGGAGTTCGGCGTGTACCCCAACGTGCGCGCGGAGCGGCTGCTGGAGCACTTCGCGGTGCTCAAGGGGATTCCGAGGGCTGCGCGGAAGGAGGTGGTGGAGGCGCTCCTCCGGCAGACCAACCTGTGGGACGTGCGGCGCGAGAAGCTGGGCGGGTTCTCCGGCGGGATGCGCCAGCGCTTCGGAGTGGCGGTGGCGCTGATCGGGAATCCGAAGCTGATCATCGTCGACGAGCCGACCGCGGGGCTGGACCCGGCGGAGCGCGTGCGCTTCCTCAACCTGCTCAGCGAGCTGGGCGAGAACAGCATCGTCATCCTCTCCACCCACATCGTGGAGGACGTGGTGGAGCTGTGCAGCCGCATGGCCATCATCGACCGCGGCGAGATCCTGCTGGAGGCCGAGCCGCTGCGCAGCGTGGAGGAGCTGCGCGGCCGGATCTGGCGCCGCATCGTCTCGCGCGACGAGCTGCCGGAGGTGGAGCGGCGGCACGCGGTAATCTCCACGCGGCTGCTGGCGGGGCGCACCGTGGTGCACGTGTACGGCGATGCGTCGCCCGGCGCGGGGTTCGAGCCGGTGGAGCCGGGGCTGGAGGACGTCTACTTCAGCGTCATGGGGCGCCACCACGGCCGCCGCGCGGAGGTGGCACAGTGAGGATGGGCGAGGTCTTCCGCTTCGAGATCGAGTACCGGCTGCGCAGCCTGTCCACGTGGATCTACGCGGCGCTCCTGCTGGGGGTGCCGTTCCTGATGCTGCACAGCATCACCGGCAGGAGCAGCTGGATGACCTCGCCGGAGAGGGTCGTCATCACCTCCGGCATCGTGGGCATGCTGGGGAAGCGGGTGACGGCGGCGCTCTTTGGCGATGCCGCCACGCGCGACTTTTCGTCCGGCATGCACCCGCTCGTCTTCACCACGCCCATGCGCAAGGCGGAGTACCTGGGCGGGCGCTTCCTGGGCGCGCTGGCGGTCAACGCGGTGCTCCTGCTGGGCGTGCCGCTCGGGCAGATCATCGGCTCGCGGATGCCGTACATGGACCCGCAGATGTTCGGGCCCGTTCGGCTGACCGCCTACGTGGAGGCGTACCTCCTCTTCCTCCTGCCGAACCTGGTCCTCACCGCGGCGGTGCTCTTCGCCATCGCGGCGCTCGGCCGGCAGATCCTTCCCGCCTTCCTCAGCGG
>DASVVI010000874.1:0-3825 GCA_036386635.1 Longimicrobium sp. | reverse complement strand
GCCCTCCTCACCTTCGTCGTCATCGGCGGCGGGGCGACGGGGGTGGAGATGGCGGGCGCGATGGCGGATACGGCGCGCCACTCCATCGCCCGCGACTTCCGGCGCATCGATCCGTCGCAGGCGCGCATCGTACTGCTGGAGGGCGGGCCGCGGCTGCTGGCGGCCTACCCCGAGGAGCTGTCCACGTACGCCCGCGAGGCGCTCCAGCTTCGCGGCGTGGAGGTGAGGACGGGGAGCATCGTCACCGACGTGCAACCCGAGCTCGTCCGCATCGGCGACGAGACGATCCGCACCCGCAACGTCATCTGGGGCGCGGGCGTCACCGCGTCGCCGCTGGGGAAGCGGCTGGGCGTGCCCACCGACCGCGTCGGCCGCGTGGAGATCCTCCCCGAGCTGTCGATCCCCGGCCACCCCGAGGTGTTCGTGATCGGCGACCTGGCGAGCCTGAACGGCGCCGACGGCAAGCCCCTCCCCGGCGTGGCGCAGGTGGCGATGCAGATGGGGAGGCACGCCGCGTCCAACATCGTCGCGAGCATCGAAGGGGGCGTGCGGCGGCCGTTCAAGTACAAGGACAAGGGGAGCATGGCGGTGGTGGGGCGCAACGCGGCCGTCCTGCACGCCGGGCGCGTGAAGCTCACCGGGATGCTGGCCTGGCTAGGATGGCTCCTGGTCCACATCCTCTTCCTGATCGGCTTCCGCAACCGCTTCTCCGTCTTCTCGCAGTGGGCGTGGTCGTATCTCACCTGGCAGCGCGCGGCGCGGCTGATCACGGGCGAGGTGGGCTCGGAGCTGGCGCCGCCCGGAAAGCCGCTCGGCACGCCAGACACCCCGCAGAGCCAGTCCGGCCGCGATGCCGATGCCGCCGCGCGCCAGGGCCAGACCGCCCCCTCCGATGCCAAGGCGACCGGCTGGATGAGCGGCGACCGCCACCAGGCCGGTTCGGCGCGGTGACGGCACGCCTGGAGGCATGGCTCGCCGCGTCCGGCGCGCACATGGAGACGGTTGGCTACCCGCGCGCCGGCGGACGAGCGCGCGGGTTCCGGCTGGTGCCCAGGGGCGAGGCGCGCGGGCGTGTCCTGCTGGTTCACGGGGCGGGGAACGATGCGCTCTATCCCCTCCACGCCCTCTGCAAGCCGCTGCTGCGGGCAGGGCTGGAGGTGTTCGCCTTCGACCTGGACGGCCATGGGCGCGAGAGCACCACCGTCTTCAACGTGGACCGGATGGAGGACGCGCTCGCCGATGCGGCGGAGCACGCGGAGGCCGCGGGGCCGCCCCTTCCGCTCCACCTGCTGGGGCACAGCCTCGGCGGGTCGCTCGTTCTGCACGCGCTTTCGCGGCCGGGGTGGGAGCGGGTCGTGTCCGCGGCGGTCATTTCGGCGCCCGTCCGCCTGCGAATCGGGTGGACAGTGCTGGGGGAGTTGCGCGGAATCTTTGGGCGCGCGGCGCTGGCCCAGCGCGAGCACTACGGCGTGTGGGGCGTGGTACCCGCCGTGGGTCCGTTGAAGCGGCGCGAGTTCCCTTTTCGGGGTACCGCGGGCGGGTTCGGGTACGTCGCCAGCGTGCAGGCGCTGCTCGAACGGCTGCGGCTGGATGAGGCGGCGGAGCGGATCCGCACCCCCGTGCTCCTCGTCTACAGCCGGGCGGACGGCATCGTGCCGGCGGAGCAGGGGGAGACGCTGGCGAGCCGCATCCCCGGCGCGCGGCTGGAGATGCTGGAGCGGGCGCCGCACTGGTGCGTCCCCTTCGAGCCGCGGACGGTGGCGCGGGTGGCCAAGTGGCTGGAGGCGGCGTGAAGATCGACGTCCACACGCACCTGGCCGGGGTGGGCTCCGGCGGAAGCGGGTGCTGGGTGTCGCCGAAGTTCAGGCGCAGCTTCATGTTCCGCGCGCTGGGCCGCATCCACGGCATGCGCCCCGATGCCCCCGACGGCGACGCGGAGTGGGCCGCGCGCCTGGCCGCACACGTCCGCGGCAGCGAGATGGACCGCGCCGTCGCCCTGGGCTTCGACGCCGTCTGCGACGCGAGCGGCGAGCCGGACCTGGCGCGGTCGCAGATGGTGATCCCCGCCGGGTGGGTCTTTCGCGTCTGCCGCGAGCATCCGGAGCTCCTCCCCGGCCCCTCCATCAACCCCGCGCGCCGCGACGCGCTGGACCGGCTGGAGGAGTGCATCGAGAACGGCGCCGTGCTCCTCAAGTGGCTCCCCGCCACGCAGGGCATCGACCCCGCCAATCCCGCGCACCGCCCCTTCTACCGCCGCATGGCCGACGCGGCGCTCCCCCTTCTCGTCCACTCGGGCGGCAGCGAGAACACCTTTGCCGAGGTCGATCCGGGGCTCAAGGATCTGGCCAAGATCCGCCTGCCGCTCGGCGAAGGCGTGCCGGTGATCGTGGCGCACCTCGCCGCGCCCGTCCCCTTTCGCCGCGACCCGGACCAGACGCCGCTGCTGCGAGCCCTCATGGCCGAGTTTCCGCACCTGTGGACGGACAACTCGGGGATGAACAACCCCGCGCGCTCCGCCACCCTCGGCCGCCTCGCGGCCGACCCGGAGCTTGCCGCGCGCACTTTGCACGGCAGCGACTTCCCGGTGCCCAGCAGTCCCGTCTGGCACATCCGGCGCCTTGGAGCGCGCCGCGTCGCCGAGCTGCGGCGCATCCGCAACCCGCTGCAGCGCGAGGTCGACATCAAGCGCGCCCTCGGCACGCCGGACGAGGTGCTGACGCGGGCGGCGGGGGTGCTCCCGAACGTCGTCGGCTCGCGGAGATCCTGAACAGCGGTCTCACGCGGAGGCGCAGAGACGCGGAGATGAGGCGCGGAGGTTCTCCGGTCTCTGCGCGTGCGTGCGGTTTGCGGGCGAACAACGGAGGGATGTATCCTTTAAAGGGACGAACCTCACCAGCGCGATCTCCCAAGGCGACGATCATGGAAGGCAAACGGCTCATCCACCGGTTGAAGCTCACGGACTTCCTCTCCTACGGAAGCGCCGGGGTGGAGATCGACCTTCAGCCGCTCAACGTCCTGATCGGCCCGAATGCTTCGGGAAAGTCCAACCTGATCGAGGCGTTGGGGGTGCTGCGTGCCGCGCCCACCGACCTTGCGGCCTACTTCCGGGAGCGGGGCGGAGCGAACGAGTACGTTCGACGCGGCGCGGGCAGCTCAGGAATCGCTCGGATCGAGGCCTGGTTGGACTTCCAGTATTTCACGGCTGATCTGCTCCGGCACCGGCTCAGCTTCTCGGGTTCGGCGCAACGCCTGACGGTGATGCGCGAGAACATCGAATCTCACGCTTTGCCAGATTCCGAGTTGGAAGCTCCTGCCGGCCTAGTGTACGGCTTCAATGGCGACTCGGGCGAGATCAGCAGTTACGATGTAGAAACTCGCGAGCGCAGATGGATTTCGCTTCCCCGCGGCACCGTACGGCTCGACCAATCGATTCTATCGCAGCGCCGCGATCCGCTGGCGTTTCCGGAAATAACGACCCTGGCGGCTGAATATGAGCGGATCGAACTGTACCAGGAGTGGACGTTTGGTCGGCGTAGCCGGGCACGTCTCGCGACCGGTGCGGACATGCCTACCGACTTCTTGCTCCCTGACGGCAGTAATCTCAGCCTGATACTACACGAGTTGATGCAGAACTCGGCTACCAGAAGCAAGCTGCTCGAGCAACTAAAGCTGTTCTACGACGCCGCCGAGTATATTCCGACCAGGATATACGGCGGGGCGGTTCAGCTATTGATAGACGAGGGCGCGAGCGGGCAGATCCCCGCCATACGCCTTTCGGACGGCACCCTTCGGTACCTGAGTCTGCTGGCGATTCTCTGTCATCCG
>DASVVI010000873.1:0-3933 GCA_036386635.1 Longimicrobium sp. | reverse complement strand
CCGGGTGGAGGCTCTGGAGCGGGTAGCTGCCACACCGACGAACGGGGATGACGGACACGGACACCCGGATACGGCGGCCGCGGAAGACGTGCGTGCCTGGGTATGGGAGCGCGTCCACCACATGCCTCGGCGCGCCGTTTGGCCGCCGTCATCAGCCACGCGCCGGGAATTCGGGGATGCCTTTTTCGGGCTAGGATTCGAGCCTGGCACGGTCGTACGAGCTCGTCAGCACGAAAGGAATGCCGTCTGGCATCATCCTCAGCGCTTACAAGGCTCACCGGGCCTTTGAACACCGGAACGCCGTAGGACCGGACAGACGATCAGCACCTGAACCGCACCGCTACGTGCGCGCCGCGCCAGGTTCACATCACGTGCCGAGCGGCGTGGCAGGCATGATCCCCACCGGGAGCTGCCGCCACACCGCCCGATAATCCGCCATGTCGACATGCGGTGTGCCGTACGCGTGATGCCCCGTATGCGGGATGCACATGACCCCGTAGACGTGGGCGTGTCCGGAGACCGCACCGCCACCGTGGTTGGCGAAATTCACCTCTGCACAGCAGTTGCCCGCGGCGTTGAACACGAGGTTTCGCACGGCGTTGCCCGCCCCGTTCAGCTCGGTGAGAACGGTGTTCGCCAGCGTCGCTTGAGTCGAGGTTTGATCCAGCGCACCGTGCGTGTTGAGTACCCAGCCGGCGAGCGGCGCGCCCAGCGTGTACGCCTGGCTCGCGTACACCCCGGGACTGGCCAGCGTGCGCATGATCGCCTTCACCCAGGTGTTATCCATCAGTAGAAAGGTTGCTAGGGTCGGCAGGGTAAACCGGCCGAGTTGCGTCAGTTCGGCGTTGTTGAGATCGCGTTTCAAGCCCGCGAATTGATCGGGGTAGAACGCCGTGACGAGGCGGGTCAGGCAGGCCGCACCCACCGCGGCATAGAACGGGTGGAGCACCTCGACCGGTACCCTGGCGATATAATCGGCCATGGGCTTTCGGGCGGCGGCGAAGCAGGGCGCGATGGCCGCCTGCTTCTGGGCGGTGGTGAAGGGCATGCTCGCTCCTGGGTGGTGTGGCCCGGCGCCAGAGGGTAGACGCGAGGGCTTCGCGCATGTGAAGGAAAGCAACGCGTTCGTCGGCGGGGGCGTTCAGGCGAGGGAGCGGCTTGATCCCGGAGGCGGACGCCCCGCTCCATGAAGCGCTCGGACTGCAGTGATTGGATGGAGCGGTGCGAAGCAGCTAACCCGACCGCATGAGAAACGTAACCATCGCCGACGACATCGCCAAGAACGTTTTCGCCTGAGCAGGCGGAGGGTGACGAACGACGTGGTCGGGTGGACGGAACGAACCCCGCCGCTTCCCCAGTCGTCAGCTTTTCAGACACACTCCGAGGTGGCGGACCGGCGCTCCAGGTGCCCCTCGATCGCCCGCCCCAGCCGCCGCGCGCCATCCCAGATCATCGCGTCCGAGCACCCCGCGTAGCCGAAGACGAGCCCTCCCGGCGGGGCGGGATGTTCTCCGTCGTGGGGAGCTGGCGTGCGGTAGGATGAGAGCGGCGTGACGAAGACACCGGCGGCGTTCGCGGCTTCCGACAGCTCTTCGTCGGTGACGCCGCCGGGCACGTCCGGGCGGAGCCAGCCTACGAGGTGCATCCCGGCGGCGGCGGGGCGCAGGTCGAGCCAGCGGGAGAGGTGCGTGGCCGCGGCGGCGATCAGCGTGGCCTGGCGGGAGGCGTACACGAGGCGCATGCGGCGCACGTGCCGGGTGTAGTGCCCCTCCTCGATGAAGTCGGCGAGGACGGCCTGCTCGACGGTGGCAGTGTGCCGGTCCAACGCCGCCTTGGCCGCGGCAAAGGTATCCACGAGCGCCTCGGGGACGATGACGTAGCCCAGCCGCAGGGAGGGGAATAGCGTCTTGCTGAAGGTCCCCACGTACAGCACGCGCGCCGGCACGCCGCCGGCGGCGCTCCGCTCCGCATCCAGCCCCTGCAGCGATGCCAGGGGTCTGCCGACGTACCTGAACTCGCCGTCGTAGTCGTCCTCCACGATCCAGGCGCCCGCGCGCCCCGCCCAGTCCAGCAGCGCCAGCCGCCGCTGCATCGTCATGGTGGCGCCGAGGGGGAACTGGTACGATGGCGAGACGTAGGCGAGGCGCGCCGCCGGGTTCAGCGCCTCTCCCGCGGCGGTGTCGAGCCCGTCGTCATCCACCGGCACCGGGACGATGGCCGCGCCCGCCGCCCTCAGCGTCTCACGCGCGCCGAAGTAGCCGGGGTCCTCCAGCCACGCCGCCTCGCCGGGTTTGAGCAGCACGCGCGCCACGAGGTCGAGCGCCTGCTGCGCGCCCGAGGTCACGATCACCTGGCGCGCCTCGCACCGCACGCCGCGCGAGAGGTTCACGTAGTCGGCGATGGCCTTGCGCAGCGGATCGTACCCCATCGGATAGCCATACCCGAGGAGCCGCTCCGCCTCCTCGCCCGCCACCCCGCGCCAGCGCCGCGCCGCGATCCGGGCCCAGAGCCCCACCGGGAACAGGTCGAGAGCAGGCAGCCCGATGCGGAACGCGGACGTACCCGTCGGCCCCTCCGGGCGCTTGGCGGGCGCGGTGGGCACGTGCGGCGCCGTGCTTGGCGGAGCAGGCGACGTGCGCCGGAGCGACGAGCGGCGGGTGTGCAGCGCATCGTCCGGAAGCCCCTCGCGCACGAATGTGCCCGAGCCCGTGCGCGCCTCCACGTACCCTTCCGCGCGGAGCTGGTCGAACGCGGCGGAGACGGTGACGCGCGACACGCCCGTCTCCGTGGCGAGTGCGCGCGTGGAGGGCAGCCGCGAGCCGGCCGGCAGGCGCCCGCTCACGATCGCCGTGCGGATGGCGTTGTAGAGCTGCCGGTGAAGCGGATCGCGGTGCCCCGGATCGAGCACGATGAACGGCGTCGGGTGTCGCGACGCGCGCCGTGCCCGCCGTTTCTGGCTCTGCGCTGACATGCCTGCCGTCGTTCGAGGGGCGCTGGCCGCGATGTTACGCCGGGCCGGCTTCAACTTGCTGACGAATGGCGCTCGCCGGGGCGGACATCGCGAGCCCTGGCAACGCGCGGGACCATGCCAAAGTGGACTGGTGTGACGTGTCCGAATTGGCGCTGGCAGTGATGCCACCTGGTCACTAGATATGACACAGGGCGCGGGAAAAAGCTACCGCGCGGCCTCACGTGTCACCCGCGACTCACTCCCGATGCTTCCCGCACCCACCGCGCATCCGGTCCGAGTTTTCACGCCAACGCACGACGTGGCCGATGCCGTATCCGCGGCGTTTCGCGAGCAGTGGGGCCAGATCGTCGCGACCCTCAACCGCATCACGGGCGACTGGGATCTGGCGGAGGAGTGCGCGCAGGACGCGTTCGCCAAGGCGATCGAGCGCTGGCCGGCGGACGGCGTACCGCACCGCCCCGGCGCGTGGCTCACGACGACGGCACGCAACCGCGCCATCGACCGGCGCCGCCGCGATGCGCTCGGCAAGGACAAGCTCGAGCAGGCGATGCGGCTCTGGCATCTGGACGAGCCGGCGAGCCCGCCCGACGATTGGGAGCCGCACGCCATCCGCGACGACCGGCTGCGCCTGATCGTCGCCTGCTGCCACCCCGCGCTTCCGCGGGACACGGGCGTGGCGCTGGCGTTGCGCGCGGTCGCCGACCTGAGCACCAGCTCCGTCGCTCGCGCATTCTGCGTGTCGGAGATGACGATGTCGAAGCGGCTGGTGCGCGCCAAGAACAAGATCCGCAACGTGCCCATGTCCTTTCGCGTCCCCCCCGCCCACCTGCTTGCCGAGCGCGCCGAAGCCGTTCGCGACGTCCTGCGCCTGATGTTCGAGGAAGCCCATGCCGCCAGCGACTTGCGCCGCGAGGCGATCCGTCTGACGCGCATGCTCATCGAGCTGATGCCACACGATGCCG
>DASVVI010000872.1:0-11002 GCA_036386635.1 Longimicrobium sp. | reverse complement strand
CCACCTTTGGACTTCCGCTTTCCACTTTCCACTCCTCTCTCCGCAGTCGCAGCCTGGCTAACGCAACTTGGTGCAGAAACCGCGTGAAACACGCGGCGGCGTGTCAGCTCAACTATCGGAGCATAAGGGTTAGTCACGTCCAGAGAAAGGCAGGCCATCCTCCGCCGCAAGCCAGGCGGAGGATGCGCTCCGTACCGCGTCCACGTCAGCGTGCTGGCTCGCCCACCGCACGAGCTTCGCGTTCGTGCGCCGGGTGATCTGGCCGCCGGCGAGATACTTCCTCAGCGTCTGGCGCGACACATCCGTAGCATGTGACACATGCATGACCCCGTGATGACGCACGGCTTCTGTAACTGCGTACCGGAATTGACCAGAGAGTGCGAGCAGCATAGACAAAACCGTAGGCCGAAAAGCAGTGAATGGCGTGCGCGTCCGCTACGCCTGCGCCAAGAATCCATCGCCCGCTTCGAGGGCACGACGTGCACGGCAGGGCGGATCGAGCCGCATCTTCTTTCAGCTCTGTGGTGCAACTCTCCAGTGCAGGTTCGCGTCTTCAAGTATGCGAGCCCATTCAGCATCTGCCTCCCGTAGACCCGCCACGGCTCGCTCGAGACCGGCGACGATCTGGTGTTGTACCCCGATAGGGGGGAACGGGGGTATCGGTAGGCCAAGGAGTTCATCCGCATTTTTGATCCGGGTTCGACCGGAGAAGCCGGTGACGTGGCCCGCGACCACGTTACGTGCCTGCGGCGTACGCAGTAGCAGCGCCAGGTAACGCGGGTCCACGGCGTCAGCGCAGTGCTCCCGCAACCTCAGCGTGTAGAACTCTCTGGAGAGCACCAGCCCGTCCGCTTCGGGATATGCGTACCCCGCCGCTCCGTTCACCAGGTCGATTCCTGAGACCACAATGTCGCCCGTACGTACAACGCGCAGATCGCGCGGTCGGTAGCGAGTGGCAACCTCTCCGAGGGTCCGTACTTCGCCAGTGGTTCGATCAATGGTGGCAAAGTTGTAGCAGTCCCACGGATCTTCGGGGGGGAGACGCACCTCCGAACTCACGAAGTCGCGCAGCTCACGGAAGTCCGGGCGCGGCGCTGAGCAGAGCGCCGCGGCATGTGCGTAATCCATACGCGCATCGTCCCGAGCCGGCGCCTCGTCCCGCCACTGCACACGCACTGCTCCGCGAAGGTCCAAAGCAGCGATCGCACGGCGCGCGGCGGGCTCGTCAAACTGATGACTATGGTACGCGGCGCGGACCGCCGCCTCAAAACCGAGGTAGGCCTCGAGCACGCTCGGAAGGTCGGATGCTCCGGACCTGCCACGCCGGTCGATTCCCGTGCGCTCCGCATGAGCGAAGAACGTGGGTTCGCGCTGTACCGCAGCCTCCTCCCCCTTCTTTACCAAATACACGAGGGACATCTTGGCTGTGGTGCGCGCTTCGTGATAGAACGCGTCGCGGCCGAAGCTGAACACCGCCTTGACGAAGTAGTGGCGCCGCACGAACGCACGAGTCCCCGAGTGCTCCGTCGTGTTCAGGATCGCCTCGTCGATGATGATTCCCAGACGACCCCCACGCCACTCGGCCGGCGCGTCAGGATTGCTCGCGGTTTTCAGAAAAGCGCATATCGCGGAGAGAAACAGCGCCCCCGCCTTGGTACTCTCCCCGGATACGCATTCGCCAGCAACCCCTCGGTGCCCGGGCCGGCCGTGTACCACCGGAAGACGGGTGCGAAGCCATTCGGCTTCATCCACCCCAATCTCGGGACGGCGGCGTACAAGCTCGGCCGAGGCATGCCTGAAGCTCATGCTACCCAGCGGAGGGTCTGTGACGCATGCATCAACCGCGTCCAGAAGAGGCGCCCCGAATACCGGTAGGTCGGCCAGAAACAACCCGTTTTCAACCTGGACGTCCTCCGCCCTACCACCATTCATGAACAGGCTCATGCGCGCCACGGATGTGATCCAAGGGTCCGTGCCGCATCCGAGCACCCTGCCCGCCGTGTGACCTTTCGCGGCGCCCCCTCCAGTGTCGTGATAAGTGGCGGCGCTCCGGTCGAGAAAGTCGGCGATGCACCGAAGCAGGGTGCCGGCGCCGGCGGAAGGGTCCACCACGATTTCCCTGAGCGTGGGCCGCACCACGGCCACGGCGAACTGAGCAACCGAACTCGGAGTGAAGTCCTGTCCGGTCCGGACATCCTTATCACCGCTTCGCAAAACTGCGTCGAAGATTGCGTCGGGCGCGTTGCCTCTAATGCCGAGAAGCCGATGCTTGTCCAGCACCGGTAACACATGATTCTGAAGCAGGTTGTCGTCGAGTACCTCGGCAGGCGCTACCCCATCGCGTAGTGCCGCCCGCCTTGGCGCTGAATGCCTGCCGAATTCGTCCGCCAGCAGGGAACGCAGCGTGTAATCATCCCGCCGGGTCGCAGCCCCCACCGTCAGACTGGACCGATAGGCCGCAAATCCATCAGCCGTGAACCGGTTCAGTTCGCCGCGGAGTTCACGTGTCTCCTCGTACCACTTGATGAACACGAGAGCGACGAGACACCGCGGAGCGTTATGCCCGGTAATGCCCCTCTGCCGCAGCGTCTTCTCCAGACGGCGAATGTCTTCCCTAAGCGCCTCGTGACCGTCGTGGCCGTGTGTGCCGAGAGAATCTGATCGTCCCATGACTCCCAGAGAGGCGAGGAAGGTTGCAGGGCGCCGCCTCGGGCCCTAACGTGCACCTTCAACATACGTCAACGTTGACAGAGTGGACAGTCTCGCGCGCGGGGGTCGATGATTCGTGATGATGTGCCGGTCTCACCGGAGCAAATGCGTCAGGCGGTGACTCGCGCCGTCCTCAACACCTCCTTGCGGCAGGTGGCTCGTGACGTCGGGATGAGCCCCAGTGGACTGGACAAGTACCTGATGGGGATCAGCGAGCCGTATTCACAGACTCGCCGCAAGCTGGAGGAGTGGTACGTCCGCGACGCGGTCGCCCACGACGGGATCTCTGATGCGACCGCCACGGCAGCGCTCACGTTGCTACTCGACGGCGTCGCCGCCGGGCTGGTTGCACGCACTCGACACCGGATCACCGAAGCCGTTGTCGCCGCTCACCGCGATGGTGGCACCGCTCCGCCCGCCTGGGCCGCAGACCGCGGAACGTCAGCGGGGAAATGAACAGAGCGCCCGAGCCGCGACAGGTTCGGCGCTCGTCTCGTGTGTACCGCTCCTGCGCGTCGTACCTTAGGGCGCGTCTGACGTGGGTTCTCGCGCGCGCTGCACACCACAATCACCCGGGCGGACAAGACGTATTGCACGCGCACAGCTCAGATCGCCTGGCTACGCTGGAGCCGGAGCCCGAAAGCGCTGTTGGAGGAGCCCGGAATCAGGTCCGGACCCCAGAAACCGTACCCGAGCGGGCCCCCAGATGCCCAGCGCGGCGCGGCGTAATTCGGCCCACCTGCAGCGCAAAAAGTCGGAGGAAACCATCGGCCGGGTCCATCCTGTCCACTTTGTCAATTCTGGGTTTTAGGGCCCAACTGGGGACCCGGAGGATCGTGTGGACCTTGCCGGACCGCGCGCCCCGCCTTTGTGTTGAGGTGACCGTTTCCGAGGCAGCTCGCATTCTGGGGCTGAGGCTCACGGCGGCGCCAGACACGCTGGGGCGCGACTCAGTAGTCGAAGAGAAGGAGCGCCGGCGCAAATCAAAGGGTGAGGTGCGTGCCGAGTGCGTCGAGACCGCGAGATCCGCGGAGGCAGCGCGTCAGAGGGTGCGAAGACCAGCGGCGGGTCTCCCGCTTGAACGTTATCCCTCACCGTAAAGGCGACATGAGCACGGTTGCACTCTCGCTTGATGCGTTTAATCGAATGGACGCAGGTCGTCACGTCCGTATATGTCGTCCAACGGTCCGAATGTAAGCCTGCCCCCGGACCGGCGAGCACGCTGCACGGCAGCGGCGTACGCCTGCCTGAGGACTCTGACCCGTTCCGCACCGCCGGGCTTCCAGAATGGGAGAACCTGAGCCGCCTCCTGTTCCGCTGTATGGCGCATCGCCTGGTTCGAGGGCGAGACTGCGGCTCGGTCAGCTCGCGACGGAAGACGCGCACCAAGTCCGACAAGCAGCGCCTCCGTACTGAGCGGATGGTGCCGCACGAGCGCCTCGGCGGTAGTCTGTTCGCAGTCCGCGTTTCCTCTTGGAGTAGTCCTCGCCCACAACAGCAGACTGTCGCCGTAAAACTCCCGCGGTCCATCCTCCTCGCCGGTGTAGACTGGAAAGTGCCACAGCACAGCGCGCTCCACAGCACGCGGGCTCTCACGGATCAGCATGCTCAGCAGCAGGTAGCGAACGCCCATGTTGTCGCGTGGGCAAAGCCGCAGTATCTCGCGAGCGTGCTCGATGGCAAGCTCCACCTCGCCGCGCCGATCGAGGGCCTCTACAAGCGCGTAACGAGCGCGCATGTACGGCCGCGTAGAGAGATCCGACCAGAACGCGTACTGCCCGCGGGGATCATAGGCGAGTGCGAGCGTGCGCTCCGCGGCCGCGACCGCCTCACGGAGGAGCGCCTCGGCGCGGGCGGTTTCACCGCGTGCGGTGAGAACATGCGCGAGAACCACCCGCGCGTCAGCCACATCAGGATCACGGTTCAGCGCCTTCATAGCTTCCCGTGCAGCCCGGTCTAAATCCCCGGAGGAGTACGCGTCCCACGCCTCGTCCGTGATGGACACCACAGGGTGCTCAGGATCGAGATCCCATTCCGGGATGTTCAGCGGGCCCGGCGCGTACCGCAGGCCTCCCTCACATGCTTCCACCGTGAAGGTATCTCCGGTCCACCCGCGAGTCGCGTGCTCCCACGCTCCGTCGTCTGTGTAGCACAGTGGCAGGCTGGCAGGAGCTGGATCTGAACTACGAGTTCGCGGAGGCATGTATCGCGTGGGCGGTTCAGGCGAGTGACGGATGGCTGAAGCTCAGGGCACAGACCGCACGCGGACTGCTCCCTCCAGGGTGTACTCCCGGCGCGGGACGGGGACAGTGGCATCGAGGCCAGTGTCTGGCGAGACGCTGACGTGGGCATAGTAGCCGTTGCGCGGCACATCCTGGTTGTTCCACCAGTGGAAGTGCCCGCGGGCAGACAACGTAGCCTCGTCGCCCTGAGAGAGCGGACCGAGCAGCTTGATTGGCGCGCCGGACCAGCTGCCGGTTGGCTCGACGTCAGGATTGAGGAAGTAGGACCACACCCACACCACCTCCGGGGGCGGACCGGAGATGCGACGCAGGCGCCCTCGTATCTCCATCTCTCCGGTCGCGAAGTTCAACGTGACTTCCTCCACGTCAAAATCAATCTCCGGCTTCATCGCTCCCTCGGGCTCCGTGTGTTCCTGTTCTGAGACGTATGAGCATCGTTGGTGGCGCTCGAGGGTTCAGCCGAACGGATTCAGTCGCCGAAGCAGCCGTAGCCAGGGCACGACGCGCTCGTCCGGTGGATGCCGCGCAGCCAGAATTCGCTGCTCGATGCGAGCGTATGCGACACGGGTTGATTCGTCAAACAGGTGCGCATGCCGCGCGAAAGCCGCGCGGAACAGTGGCTCGCCCTCGTACTCGGATTCGAGCCTGGCAATCTCCTCCCGGTCACCTGCCGACCCGACTCCAGCGAAAGCCATCTGCTCGAGCCCGGCAGCTCGGTTGGCATTCGCCAACAGGTAACAGGCCCGGTGCGCGGCGAAAAGCTCGGCCGGCCCCCGTGCCTCGTCCCATCCGTGCGATCGGAGTTCCGGGCCAACTTCGACAGCGACCGCTTCAGCGATGTCGCACATCAACTTGAGGTCGGGCCCACCTTGTGGAATATCCGGCAGTACCTCAACGATGTGGAGTCGGAACTGCCTCTGCCAGTCGTGCATGCCCTCCGCCACGTATTAGGTGTTGCAACTCGGTCCGATCTGCAGCCCAGAAGTTTGCGCATACGGACCGCGCTCGCAAGCTCCTTCCCGCATGACGGTGTGTCGATAGCTCTAAGTCCCACCGGCGTGCATTCGGAGGGCGCGGGGCGCCCGTGCTGATTACCCGGACGCACGAGAGCGCCCGCACGAGTTTCCATGCGGGCGCTCCCGTAAGTCGTCTGGTCCAGAAGTGCAACCCCGACGCTGAAAATCATCAGTGGAAACTTCACCAACGTCTTTCACGTGTGCACTTGACCGGAAAGACTGCCCTCCCGCATCCTCTACCCTGCGGGGGCACACGCCTCCGAAAGTGGAAACGGACGCACCGAGGCCTGAGAAACCGAGTGCGCCCGCTTCCGGAAATCACGACCACGTCGCCGCAGCCGCACTTCAAGAGTAGCGCGCTGCGCGCGGCCACACAACATGGAGTGCCCTGTGACCCGTCGTCGCCGTCGGCGTAAGCCGCCCATCCTCACCTCCATCTGGACCACCTCGCTGCCCTGGCTGCTTGTTGTTACACTCGGCCAGACCGTTGAGCATCCCGTGCCTGTCGTAGGGCCGCCATGCCAAGTGTTTGCCACCACGGTATAGGTAACTTCGCGCCCGTGCGGCGGCCTGGGTAAGGGCAGCGCGGGCAGGCAGTTCCTTCAGGTATGCGCACCGTCGATGAAGGGATCGACGGTGCGCAGTCGCTTCCAATCCGACGCATCTAAGCTGCGATCGAGCGGAAGGAGTATCGGAGATAAGGCGCGGGACCTCCTCTTCACCTGCAAGGCGCGCTCAATACGAGCGGAGCGGGAAGTAGCGCACGTACGGCTCCCACCGGGCTTCACTCTCCGGACTCTCTGGTTCGCGCCAGAGCAATGGTGCCATGTGCACCCCACGCGGCGTCGGACGCCAGTAGATCGGACCGCACGGCTGGCCTTCAGGCACCGCAGCGTAGTCCCAGCCCACCAGCCCGCGTGTCTCCAGCCATTCCAGGCTGCGCCGCGGATCGGTTGGCGCGAGCGGCGGGCCGAAGCGGTCGTTGAACCCCACGAGTCGTTCCTTCAGCTCGTGCGGCAGTGTCCAGCCGTTACCTCCGAATCGAAATGCCGATCGCGGCATCGCCCCAGCAGGCACGCAGGACCAGATGAACGGCCAAGTGCTCAAAAGGAATGTAAACCGCGGGGCGCTGCGCCGCTTGGACGGCGGTGACACCTTCAACGGCGTGTCTCAGCTGAGCCTTGGCCCCGAGCTGCGAGATGCGGTACGCCCAGCAAGCGTCAACCAGCCCCGGGGCACGTCCTCGCAGGACACGAGGCGGGGCTTGAGCAAGCCGCGGCAGCACCCGCCCGGCAGCGCACCCTGCTCCCGTCGCTACAGGACCGCTACGCTGACAGCGTCGGATGTGGATTCCCGCGCGTGCCGCACACGGCAATCATCCGAGCGGACGGGACCTACCACACGCACACGGCCACGGGCGGCCTACTCCGCTGTGGCCGGAGCCCAGAAGCGTGGGTTCAGGAGCCCGGAATCAGGTCTGGTCGCCCGCAGCCGTTCCCAGCCGGGCTCCAGGTGGCCGGCACACGGCTCCTGGAATTCGGCCCACCTGCCGGGCAGGAAGGTCCGAGAAGCAGATTGGCCGGGCCCACTCTGTCCATTTCGTCCACCGGTGATCTC
This sequence comes from Longimicrobium sp., assembly GCA_036386635.1. Classification (GTDB taxonomy): domain Bacteria; phylum Gemmatimonadota; class Gemmatimonadetes; order Longimicrobiales; family Longimicrobiaceae; genus Longimicrobium. The sequence continues at coordinate 3,417 of DASVVI010000872.1, read as the reverse complement.
GGGAGCCCAGTTGGGGACCCGGAGGATCGGGTGGACCTTGCCGGACCGGGCGCTCCGCTCTTTGTATTACTCTCCGCGATCCAGGACGCGAGCCGCGGCAGCCAGCGGAGAGATCGCGTACGCACCCCCGATTCGGCGACGGATTGGCAGGCGCCCGTGTCGTGCCGAAACGGCCTCCCTGGCCAGTTAGCTGGGCCCATCGTGAGGGAACTGAGGAACCCAGGAATGCCTGTGAGTGCCATGCAGAGCGCGCGGCCGGGCTCCAGAGAGCTGGCATTCGCATCCCGTTGGTCAGCTACGCGTCAGCCCCGCGGCTGGCGAACAGCACCGCAAAGGGTCCAAACTGTCCACTTTGTCCATCAGCGTACGTTGGGGCCCGGTGCGGGGCCCGCGAGCTCTCGTGTTACAACGACGTTGGGAGAGAGCGCTGGTGGCGCACGGCACCGCCGTTCGTCCGGACGCCGGGATCAGCGGTGGAGCCCCACCTGTGTGCTACGGGAGCCCGGCGACGCAGGCGAGCGCTCCCCACGGTGCTTGGCCGGGCTCCAGATAGCCGCACTCTGATCCCCGGCTGATCAGCCGCGCGCCACGCGAAGCGGCCGAAGTGAAGCCGCATCGACGGGCCCTTTCTGTTCACTTTGCCACGTGTGCCGCAGAAGAGCCCACTGCATTAGACACACCGAACCCGTCAACACTGTCCGTCCACCCTGTTGCGGACGCTTCGTTACGTTGGGGTCAAGTTGCACGCGTTGACCCAAAACGGGGGTGTGCTCGTGACCAGGTTAGCCTACCTTCGGGAGCTCCGAGATCGGGGGCGTAGAAACCTCGACTTCCTCATGGAGGCTCAAGCGGACGAAAAAATCCGCCAAGCACTGCTTCGGGAGCTGCGGACCCACCACGGGCAGCGTAGCTTGGCAAGCCTCATCGGTGTCGGCCGGTCCGTTATCCGGAAGTTCGTAGAGATGCGGTCTGTCCCGACGGCGGAGAACATGGGCAAGATCGCGGATTGGATCGAGGACCGCCCGGCGGTACCGGCGGTGCCACTTGGTTGTGTGTGCTTCGCCGCACTCGTCGCTGACTTGGACGCCGACCACAGGTACGCGGCACGACGCGACCTCGCGCGGGTGCTGGCGACCCGGTACCTGTCTGCGTCGCAGGAGGTACCGAAGTGGCTGCAGAACGAGATCACGTTCCACTGACCGGCCGGGTATTGCCCCGAGGCGCACGGATGCCGGCAAGCCCGCGCCTTTGAAGGCATGAGGTGTCCGCGGAGGTCTACGAAGGGCGAACTGGCCCGCACCTGCCCCGCCAGAGCGGAGAGGTTCACCGGGGCGTTCGTGACCAACCCCCACCACGGCGGCCACATGGCATCAGTCCCCAGCATCGGGCAGCGGCGTCTCCGGACGATCCCTCCACCGCCGTCAGCGCTCCCGGAGCACACCCTTATAGACCACGGGGACGAGCCGGTGACCATCGCCCTGTGGCGTGCGGTGCGCGAAGTCAGCGACTGGGCGTCTGCGGACCCGGCGGAGCGTGGCGCACTCTTCGGCGCAATGTCAGGGGTGATGCGCGAGCGCCTCATCTACGCTTCGTCGCGCGAACCGGAGCTTGCCGACTCGTTCGGGGTCTTCGGCACCCTTCACGTAAGCCCCACGGTGCTCACTGGGGCGGAGATCGCCGCCGCGTGCGAGGAAGTGGTCGCGTGGGCGGATCAACGCTCTCTCGTGCACACCGCATTCCTCTTCGCTGAGGCGGCTGCCCGCGTCCTACCCGACGATCCCGCGCGGAGCAGCCACGCTGGACGGTGGGCGAGGCACGCTGGCCAGTGGCACCGTGCCGAAATCTGGTTTGATCGCGCGCGGGGGCTCGCAGCCCGCCACCGACTCCGCCGGGAGTTGATCCGCGCTCTTCTCGGCGCCGGCTCGCTCTATCGCGAAATTGGACAGTATGCACAGGCGCGGGCGCTGATCGACCGCGGCGCGCGGCTCGCATCGGCCACGCGCCGACACCGGCAGGCCGCCGAGGCTGAACACGACCTGATGGCCATCGCCGCAGAAGCAGGGACCTATCAAGAGGCGGAGATGCACGTCCGCGCGGCCCTGATGCACTACCCGCTCCGCCACCCCGGCGTCCCACGAATGGTGCACGACTGGGGCTTCCTCCTGGTGCGCCACAGGCTGTACCCGCAGGCCTTCGAGGTGCTCGTAGATCTCCCGGTGCACGCCAACCGGCCGGAACTCGAATCGCTGTACAACGGAACGCTGGCGCGTGCGGCTGCAGGCGCGGGTCGCCGCGACATGTACGAGAGGGCTCGCGCACGAGTGCTTACGCTGACTGGCTTGCACCAGGAGTATGCTGCTGCGGCCCTCGCGAACACGGCCGAGGCGGCACGTCACTTTGGACGGTGGGACGAGGGCGAGCACCTCGCTGGGCGGGCTGTCGAGCTCGCCCGCGAGCGGGGCGAAGCAGATGTGCAGCGAGGTGCGCTCGAGATCCTTGACGCGATCTCAACGAGGAAGCCGCCCGAGGTGCCCGCTGACCCGCCGCAGCCCAACCGTCTCGAGACGATCTCGAGACACATGCTGTATCTGCTCGGCCAGCGCAAGAAAGGTTGCGGGGGGCGCTAATCAGCGCCCCCCGCAGCCCATCAGGGCGTTACGCACGTGACATTACCCGACCCCGCCGTCCAGCCACCGAACTCGTCTGACTCACAAGGGTCCGTGTCCGCCGTGGATGTGGAGGTCGTAGTGGTAGTCGTGGTGTCCGAGGGTGCCCCCTTGTTCCCGGAGCCGGCGGTCCATCCGCCGCTGGCGGACTCACTGCGCCTCGCGTCCTGCTGCACACTGTGAGTGGAGGTCGGGGAATCAGCGCACGCGGACAGGGCGAGCAGGCAAATGGTGGTGATTAGAGGCTTGCGCATGGGTGACTCCTGATGAGGAAGAGGAAGTAGAAAGAGGCCCCGAACGATAGAGCTGCCTGACAGATCACGCCAGCGCTCGCAGGCATTTCCGCGTGTTTTCACAACGCCGGTGCACCAATCTGGAGCACATCGCGAGAGGCGGTTCGGCGTTCGCGGGAACCGCCGGAAACCGGCACGCTCGAAAACCTCGCCCTAACACGGCGTCGATCCCGAGCGGCGCGCCAGCGAAGGCTGCTCGAGTGAGTTGTGGCCGGTGGTAGAGGGTGCGCGTGCGGCGCTCCTCCGTACACGTTTGGGAAGGGAGCGGCTGTGGCGGACGGATCGACGGCAAACTTTCGCTACTGCTGGTTCTGCGGGGGCTGGATGATCGGGCGCGAATCGCTGGCGCTGCCGAACGACCCGCGCCGGCGCACGCGCGAACACTTGGAGCCGCTCAGCCGCGGCGGCGAGAAGGTGCCAGAGAACACTGTGTGGGCGTGCAGTCGGTGCAACCACGA
>DASVVI010000871.1:0-3239 GCA_036386635.1 Longimicrobium sp. | reverse complement strand
GGACACCTCGCGCCTCACGGTGCGCGATGGCGTCGCTGACGTGTGGCTCCGCTTCGACTACGTGGAGCCGGATTCGATGGAGGGCGGCGAGCCGTTCCACCGCGTCGACGTGCACCAGCGGATCACCTGCGCCGCCGAGCGCGTGGACGACATCGCTATGGAGACGCGGGACACCACCGGGCGGATGATCGATCAGGCTCCCGGCTCACGCTGGCACACCTTTGGTGAGCACCCGTTCGGGGAGTACATCTTCCCCGCTTTGTGCAAGCGTCTCCCCGAACTGGCACGATGAAGAAACACATACTGGGCGCTGCGTTACTGCTGACGATGGCCGCGTGCAAGGCGCGCGACGTGCCGCGCTCGCCCGCGCCGTGGATCACGCTGGGCGCCAGCAACAACATCGTCACCTCGCTCGACACCTCGCGCATCGTCCTGGAGACGGGGACGCGCGTGGTCTGGATCCGCCAGACCGAGGGAGTCCGCACCGCGCCCGACGCCCCGGCGACCTCCACGGTCAAGACTGAATCGCAACACCGCATCAACTGCGGGACGCGCACCGTTGCAGACATGAATGTGGTGCGGCAGGATCGGACGGGGTTGGACATCGTGGACAGGTCCAACGCTCCGGTTCCGCCTATCCCCTTCGATCAGCACCCGTACGGCAAGCGCGTCTTCGGCACCGTGTGCAACGCGCTCGGCAACCTCCCGGCGCGCAACTCCAGGGGCTGACATGAGCGAGCTATCGATCTCCCGCGTCGCCGTGATCGGCGCGGGCACCATGGGGCACGGGATCGCGCAGGTGTGCGCGATGGCCGGCTACGGCGTAGCGCTCTTCGACCCCATGCCCGGCGCCGTCGACCGCGCCCTCGCCCGCATCGGCGAGAACCTGGACAAGGGCGTGGAGCGCGGCAAAGTCGCCGCCGCCGATGCCGCCGCCGCGCGCGGCCGCCTGCGCGCCGCCGGGACCCTCCGCGACGCCGTGTCGGACACGGGGCTGATGATCGAGGCGGTCCCCGAGGCGATGGAGCTCAAGGAGAGCATCTTCCGCGAGGCCGACGAGGCCGCCCCGGCGGACGCGATCCTGGCGAGCAACACGTCGTCGCTGAGCGTGTCGCGGATCGCGGCGGCCACGGGGCGGCCGGAGCGGGTGGTGGGGCTGCACTTCTTCAACCCCGTCCACATCATGAAGCTGCTGGAGGTGGTGCGCGGCCGGGACACGTCACAGGTGACGGTCGATGCGTCGCTCGCCTTCGCCGCGCGCATCGGCAAGGAGCCGATCGTGGTGACGGACACGCCGGGGTTCGCCTCGTCGCGCCTGGGCGTCGTTCTGGGGCTGGAGGCGATGCGCATGGTGGAGGAGGGAGTCGCCTCGCCGCAGGACATCGACCGCGCGATGGAGCTGGGCTACAACCACCCCATGGGCCCGCTCAAGCTGACGGACGTCGTAGGCCTGGACGTTCGCCTGGGAATCGCCGAGTACCTGCACGGCGAGCTTGGCGGCGAGCAGTACCGCCCGCCGGAGATCCTCCGCCGCATGGTGGCCGAGGGGCGGCTGGGGAAGAAGAGCGGGCGCGGCTTCTACGACTGGGAGGGGAAGTGATGGAGACCGTCCGCATCGAGCGCGACGGCGCCGTCGCCATCCTGACCGTCGACCGCCCCGAGAAGCGCAACGCCCTCAACGTCGCCGTGCGCCGCGAGCTGATCGCCGCGCTCGACGAGCTGCGCGATGACGCCGAGGTGCGTGTCCTGGTGCTCACCGGCGCGGGGGAGAAGGCATTCGTCGCCGGCGCCGACATCGGGGAGTTCGCCGAGCGCACGCCGCTGGAGCAGCGCGCCGTCATGACGGGGCGCCGCGTCTTCGACGAGATCGCCGCCTACCCCAAGCCGGTGATCGCCATGATCAACGGCTTCGCGCTGGGTGGCGGGTGCGAGCTGGCGCTGGCCTGCGACCTCCGCATCGCCGCCGACACGGCCAAGCTGGGGCAGCCCGAGATCAACCTGGGGATCATTCCCGGCGGGGGCGGCACGCAGCGGCTTCCGCGCGTGGTGGGCACCGGCCAGGCCATGCGCCTCGTCCTCACCGGCGAGATCGTCGACGCCGCCGAGGCGCTGCGCATCGGCCTGGTGGACCTGGTGCGCCCCGCCGCCGAGCTGCGCGAGCGCACGCTGGAGCTGGCGCGCGGCATGGCCGCCAAATCCCCCGTCGCGCTGCAGATGGCCAAGTCCGCTGTCCGTGCCGCCGCCGAGATGCCCATGGCGGCCGGGCTCGCCTATGAGACCGAGCTCTTCGCCACCTGCTTCGCCAGCGACGACAAGCGCGAGGGAGTGGCCGCTTTCCTGGAGAAGCGCCCGGCGAGCTTCACGGGACGATAAAGAATACCGTGGCTGCCACGGAGGCCCGGAGCAAGCGCTTGCACGTTTCGGCGCATCCGGGGCCAAGGCTGGCCGTGCGCGTGCGGGGGGTGCATGTTCAGCGCGCAGCCCACCTGATTCCATCCCTCCAGGAGCCACACCTCATGTACACCCTGAACGTCACGAACCACTTCTGGCGCCCGATCGTCGTGAACAACAGCGCCGGCGCCAGCTTCACCGTCCAGCCGGGGTCGAGCGGGCAGCCAAAGGGCGCGCTCGGCGACGCGACCATCACCGTGCCGGGGCTCGGGGAGATGATGGTGCACGACATCGGGGACCGGCAGATCGGCGGGTACAGCAAGGCCACGTGGGGCGTGCTCCTGTCGTACCAGGGCGAGGAGATGGTCTTCCGGTACGAAGGCGGCGGGCAGCTCACCATCGCCTTCAACGACTTCGGCCAGGCGGAGCTCCAGTCCAACGGCGGCATCTCGCAGGTCAACCTGGGCGCGTTCGTGCTTCCCGGCTAACCCTCCACCGCAGATCCATGCTCGATACCTTCACCGCCGAGACCTTCCAGCCTCACGTGGGCAAGACCTTCCGCGTGATCGTGGACGAGCGCCAGTACATGCCCGCGGAGCTCCTTTCCGTCACCCTCTGGGGCAACGACAGCGACGGCAAGCGCCACCCCTTTACCCTGCTCTTCCGCGCCGACCGCGGCCACATGATCCCGCAGGCCACGTACATGGTCGACACGGAGGGGATGGAGCCGTTCCCGCTCTTCCTCGTCCCGCTCCAGCCCGAGAGCGATGGGACGCGCTACGAGGCGGTCTTCGCCTGAAAAAGCCTCGCACAGAGACACGGAGGGGCACTGAAAGAACGGAGGAAGC
>DASVVI010000870.1:0-17192 GCA_036386635.1 Longimicrobium sp. | reverse complement strand
CTGTCGAACTCGTCCGCTGGACGCGAATCGACATTGGCAATCGCAGTCCGATCGTCGCACGCTTGAACGAACGAGCCACGGGCAAGGAGGTGCTTGCGATCCTTGTGCACCCTAAGAGCAGCGCCTTTACTGATCCCGATGGCATCAAGCAACGCACCCAGACGTTTGAGGCGGTCGTCGGCTTTTTGGCCGATCCGCCACCGGAGTTCCGCGACCTACCCGCGTTTGTGTTCGGCGATCTCAACTCGCTCGCCGGCTCGCCGGAGCAGGCACCGCTCGTTGCGCAGGACGGCTGGCGCGTGCTCGCGCCGACCGTCGTACCCGCAGGCGCCGGGGTGTGGACGACAAACTTGGACAGGGAGGTGATTGACTACTTCGTGCTTTCGCCGACGATCGCCGTGAGTGACGGACCCACGATAATCGCGTATGATCGCGACACCGCGATCAACGACCCGGGCGGCTCGACAGACTCCGTGATGAAGCGGCTCAGCGATCACCGACCCGTCTGGGTCACGTTTGCGCTGTGATTGCCGATCTCACGCCATCGCTGGTGTAGAGGCGAAAGTGGTCAAACTCTCTCCGGATGGCAGGTGAAGCGGAGCGTTAGGCCACTGGACAAGCATCGCGGCAGCCGCAGGTGATCCCTGCGGCTGCCGTGTGTTAATCGCTGGTTTCTCACGCGGCGAGGCGTCGCACCACCTCTCGCGCGCCCTTCCGATACACCGTGAGGCACACCAGCTCGTCGTTCGGGTCGCGCACCTCCCACCAGCGGCTCTTCGTCTGCTACACGATGGTGGAGGCCGGCTTCGAGGCGGCTCCGGGCGCGGGGTCCTTCGGGTCGTCAGACATCGTGCGCTCCAATCCTCTTGACCCGGGTCGCCCAGCAGGGCAGCTTCAGTGTGCGGGCGGCCCGGGTCATCTCGTAGAACGGATGGGTGCCGCGATCCTAGCGGGTCAGGCATCAATCCCCTCGCTGTCGCCCTGTCCGTTTCTGCGATCTGCCGCCGCTACGCCGAACAACCGATTGTAGGGGATGCAGGCCTTGCATGCTTTGGGGCGCGATGAAAGGCTTGCGCGCCCGGCCCCGCACCCCTGACCCTTGGTGCGTTTAAGCCGCTGGACGAGCATCGCTTCAGCCGCAGGTGGTCCTTCCCGCGGCTGACACTTCGAATTTGGACAGCCCTGGAGGCGGTCGCCGAACTATCTAACACGCGTCACCCCAATTCCGACCTGGGAGGCACGTAAGATGAATCAGTTGGGATTTCACGAAACCATTCGCCTTGGGATACCAGGAATTGCGCTCTCTCTCGCAGTTAGCCTGGTTCTTCGATTGATGGCGGACATCTATGTAGGGATACCAGCGATTGCAATCATCGGTGTTATAGCTGGGATCGCTCTGGCACCGGCGAGCGAGCGTTTGCACCGCGTGTACTTCTCCGATTTAGAAGGAGAGAAGCACTTCGACCCGAGGGTTACTGAAATCATTAGGTCGAAACTCACTGCTGCCGAACAAGTGTCGATCGAGGAAAAGGATGCGCTCGAACTCACCAGGGCGTACTATGCTTCCCGGTACAACGAGGGCGAACTGTACAGCTTCCGAATTAGCAAATCCTATGGCATCATGTACTACAACCTTTATCTCACGTGTATAGTAGGTGGACTCTCAGGGATCTTTATTGGTGTGAAATTTCCATTTCTAGGATTATCATTGGTTGCCACATGCGTTCTTCTTGCTGTATCAACGAGGGTAGGAGCGCGGCGGCACTTCCTCAGTTCCTTGGATCAGGAGTTGTTGTTTTGGAAAGGAAAATCCGCCGCCGCGGTGAGCGAAGCCTTCGCAGCCATTAAAGGTCTTGGTAGTCTCAGATAGCTTCTTCCGCGGTGCGCAGGCGCGGCCTAACTTCGGCTGCAGCGGATGCGAGGCCTTGCATGCTTTTAACTGGAGAAAAGTCTTGTCCGCTGGCCCCGCACCGCTGACCCTTTTGTCGTTAGGCCGCCCATCGAATCACTGCACGGGTAGAAGCGCACGAGTTGGCTCGGACAACTTCCGCGACAAGAACTCTTCACGTACAACCGGCACGGAACGGAGTACCAGTTCGCGGTCCACTAGAGCGACCATCTGGCAAGCGTGGGTGGAGGATGGAGAGCGGCGGCCCAGAGCGATCCGGGCCGCCGTTGTTGCTTCCCGCCACAGGTGCGCCTTCCAGGCTGCGGGCGCGTGGTTTGCCGAGCGAGCGGGGATGAGCATCCACGACGATCTCCGCGCGAAAGCCCTCGTAGTGCACGACCGACTGTGCGCCGAGTACGGCTGCCCGATCCCTTTCTTCCATGAGCTCGATCCGTTGGGCGAGCTCGTCTCCTCGCTCCTCAGCCACCGCACCAGGAACAGCGATTCGGGCCGCGCATTCCGTCAACTCCGGGCCAGGTTCCCCGATTGGACACAGGTCCGGGACGCGCCCGTGGAAGCGGTGGAGGAAGCGATCGCGCCCGCTACCTGGCCGGAGCAAAAGGCGCCGCGCATCCAGGCGGTGCTGCGCGAGATCGGTGTGCGGCGTGGAGGAGAATTGTCGCTGGACTTCCTCGGGACCCTGTCCGTGGTGCAGGCGCGGGAGTGGCTTGAAGCGCTCAACGGGGTGGGGCCGAAGACGAGTGCGGCCGTGCTCCTGTTCAGCCGGTTGCGGATGGCCGCACTCCCCGTGGACAGCCACCACCACCGTGTGGCGCAGCGGCTGGGGCTGATTCCGGCAAACGTATCGGTAGGCCCCGCGCACCGGCTGCTGGAGGCACAGCTTCCGCCGGATTGGGATGCCCAGCAGGTGTACGACAACCACGAGGCTCTGATGCTGCACGGGCAACGCTGCTGCTACTACCGCAACCCGGACTGTGCGCGTTGCCCCGTTCTCGACCTGTGTCCCTACGGCGAGCGCCGGATGCACGCTGGAAAACGGAATGCAGATGCGTCCATCACTCCAAAGGACGGGTGATACTCTATTTCGGAAGCCCCTATTCCGGGTAAGTCACACCCGACCCCCGGGCGCATGCGTCTCTCCGCGGAGGAGTGGATGGGGAAAGACGGCGGCGCAGAGCGATCGCAGCCGTTTTTGTTTTTCCGAGCCGCAGTGTGGTCTGGACAGACTCGCGGCGGCCTCGATCCGTCCGGTCTGGATAACCTGCGATAGAAGCGCGTTATGCGGCCGCTCGGCGTCAGAACACGCACTGCGCTTCCGACCGCCCTCCACCAAACTCTAACCGGCAAGAGGATGCAGAGATGACCCCTCCGATGCTGGTGGGTGTTATCTGGAACCGTCCGATTCCTTGTAATACTCCCAGCGATCCCGACACAAACCCAACCGAGTGCAGAACATCACCAACGAAGCTCTTGCATGCATATCCGAATTCCGTCTACTTAGTGAGTAGTTAGGCGGCTCGCCCATATTCTGCACATTCCTCGAACTGTAAGGACCCATGCGATGGGTGCTGCTCCTTGCGGCTCTGCTTACTGCGTGTGGTAGGCATGTGAGTTCAGGGCAATCAGACTGGGGCGCTCGTCGCGACGGCGTGGGACCACTGCACGTGGGGATGCCGCTTGCCGGAGCAGCGGCCGTACTAGGTGCGCCAGTTGAGCGCCCCGCTGTCGATCCGGAGAACGCATGTGACTACGCCACGCTCTCTGGTGAGATTGCCGGCCTCAGCCCGATGGTTTGGGGCGATACGCTCGTGCGCTTCGACGTTGACACACCTGGGATCCGAACGGTTGAAGGTGTTGGAGTTGGCAGTGCGGAAAAAGATGTGATGTCTCGCTACGCGCAGCAGCGCCTCCGCACTGAACCGCACCCTTACGATGGTCCGGAATGGCACTACCTGACTGTCGACTTCCCCGGTGACTCCGTCCACCGAATCATCTTCGAGACAGATGGCGACACCGTGCGTAGTTTCCGTGTCGGTCTCCGTAGTGCTGTCGATCTGATCGAGGGTTGTGCCTGAAGGCTACCCGCCGCCGAACAAGGCTTGCAGCTGACGTTTGGCCGAAGTGATGGTGCAGCTATATAGTCCTGCTCAGCCAAACGCAGCTGAACTTGGTGTTAGGCGGCTCCCCCATCTGAGCGTTATGCGACGGGTTATCCTACTCCCGGGGATGGATGGTACAGGTGCCTTGTTTCGACGGTTCGTCAGCGTGGCACCGGCTGGGTATGCTCCGGTGGTTGTCTCGCTGCCTATGGAGCCGCTCACGCGTTCGGCGCTGGCGGAGCGCTTAGGGGCCGAGCTGGACATCGGGCCGGACTGCGTACTCGTCGCGGAATCCTACTCTGGCGCCCTGGCGGTACGTCTCGCGGCAGAGCATCGGGTCGCCGGCCTGGTCCTTTGCAACTCGTTTGTTGCTCCACCCCGGCATCCGGTGCTGCGCCTACTGGCGATCCCGGCCTTCTTCCGGCTTTCCCCACCGCGTGCCGTCATTCGATATTTCCTCGTTGGGCCGGCTGCGGGCGATGATCTGGTGAACGAGGTGGCGAGCGTGATCGCCCGCGTGCCTCCGCACGTGTTCACCGCCCGCCTCACCGAGGTGATGACGGAGGAGGTAGGCGCATGGATGCTGCGTTGTTCGGGCCCGGTTCTCTACCTGCGGGGTACCGAGGACCGGTTGATCCCTGAAGCGAGTATGGAGCGGATACATGCGTTGTGTCGAGCCGAAATGGTGAGTATCCCCGGCCCCCACTTTCTCCTTCAAGCGGCTCCGGACGCGGCCTGGGCAGCCATCGATAGGTTCGTGACCGAGCGCGCCGCCGCCGAACCAGTCGTTGCAGCTGACGCGGGGCCCCAGTGACGGTGCAGTCTGAAGCTAGCTGCGCAGCCCCGCGCAGCTGAACTTGGTGTTAGGCCGCTGGGCAAGCATCGCGGGAGCCACAGGTGATCCTCCTCCCGGGGCTGCCGTGTGTTTCACCGCTCGCTCAGCTCAGGTGGCGAGCCGCCGCACCGCCTCTCGGGCGCCCTGCGGTACACGGTGAGGCACAACAACTCGCCGCACGGTGATGGCGGCGGCGATCGAGCGCAGGGTCATGGGGAGATGTCCCCGCCTGATACGCGCTCTCCGAATTCGACCTCCATGAGGTGAGTTGGGGCGCGGAGGATGATGAGACCCGGCTGTCCCTGATAGCTGACGAAGATCCCGCTCCACCCAGGCGCGGTCAGCTTGCCGCGCTCAATCCTGCCACTGTCGAGCCGCACTTCCTTCGGGACCCATCTCTCGTTCTCCCAATCGGCATACCCCAAGGTGCCGGTGACGGCGTTTCCCCGCATCGACAGCGTCAGAGTCGATTCCCCCTCGGAGTCGCCGAAGTCGTAGTCCCCTGCGTACGCCGAGGGAGGGTTCGCCTCGCTGACTTCGAACTCGCTGACGTCTGTCTCGTCGTGCTGAAAGCGGATCATCTGTCGCGCCGCGACCAGCCGTCGCAGCTCCGCCGCGGCATCGGCAGCGGAGTCGGTCGAGGGAGAGGGTGCGGGATTCGACCCAGCTTGGGTGGGAGACAGCGTTCTGACCGGGCGATTCGGGGCGTCGGCGCCAGCCGCGGCAGTGCGCTTCTCAGCCGTTTCCGGCGTGCACGCCCAGCAGAGGAAGGCGAGAAGAATCAAAAACGTTCTCATTGTTGTCGTTCCCCAGCGCGCCGAGCGACCAAGAAGTGGATGGATGGGAAGTCATGCACGACGCGGTCCAGTCGATCGCCTGAATCAATCTGCGCGTGAACGTGGCATTCAGCTTATCTCGCTCGCAGATCAACGCGTGGCAACAAACCTCCAGGAGTAGAACTCGAGGGCGAAGAGCCAGGCCGCGCCCGGTGGATCCAGAACCCATCCCGCCCCGCCTCGTAGCAGCTCGCCACCCGCGCATCGGCCGGCAGCCCAAAGCGTGCCCTGGCCCGTCGATCTCCCGCTGTACCGCCTTCAGATCCCGCGCGGCAACCTCCCGATGCCGAGGTTGTTGACCCAGCCCGGTGCTGAAGGCCATCTTCCACTTCGAGGCACCGAGCTCGAACGCGATGCAGAGCACGAACTCGTGGCCGGCAGTGAGAGCGTGGGGGGTCGTTGCGGTTCTCATGGGCTCCTCCTAATTGAGTGATGACCTTCCACGGAGAGCTTAAATCGCGGCGGCCCCCTCTTACATAGGATCTAACAATCGGCTGCAGGGAATGCGGGGCCTTGCATGCTTTCGGGTGAGGCGAGTCTTGCGCGCCGGCCCCGCAACCCTGACCCGTGTATCGTTAGGCCGTTGGGCAAGCACCGTGGCAGCCGCAGGGGAGCTCTCTCGTTCCTGCCATGTGTGGACCATCGGTCCGCATTCCTCGATCGACCCCTGGCGGGAGTTCGCCTCAAACTCGGCTTCGGACCGTCTTCCGGTTCGTACGCGGGCCCACCCTCGGCTTGTCTCGTCAGGTCGCCCCATGAGCAAACTCCAGGAGATTCTGGTGCGTGCGACGACGGATCTCGCACCGTGGGAATCGATTCCGCGTGACCGCTGGAAGGTGATCGCTGCGGAGTGTGGTCCAGACGAAGTCAACGAGATTCACGAGCGAATGGGTGCGCTCCGTTCAGAGTTGGACGCCGTGGAGTCGTGGGACGGCGATACAAACGACGACATCCATCGAGCTTTGGAGTTCTTCGCAGGGCTGCTCGCGCTGAAACAAGGCACAAGCGGGCACTCACCCGCCTAAGCCGGTTTCGAGCCCACGTCATGATCGATGCAGATCGATCTGGTGGCTCCTATCGCGCGGCGGCCCCGCATCCCTGACCCTTGCGTCGTTCGGCGGCTACACTTCGGATATTCGTTCCGAATCTTGGACTTAAAGAAAGCAGGTACGAACAGGAGGATTGCGAAATGGTTAGGTGCACAGCTCCGGTAGATGTATCTTGTCGGCGTCGTTGTTTCTCACACTCCTATTCGTTCAAGACCATGCGTTCTTTCCTGCCGTCGCTGCTGGTCGTCGCGCTGGGCCTGGGTGCCTGCCGCGGTCGGCCCGAACCCGGTACCCGCGCCGCCGATTCCCCCGGTCGCGACGGGACGTCCAGCCCATCTTCGGACCCTCAGGCGATGAACGCATCCGCCGAATCCCCGGCCGAGGGCGGGTACCGCCTCCTGGGCGTGCTCGACCCTGAACGGGGCAACCTGGTCGCCTTCGCGATGAAGGTGCCGCGCAGCTGGCAGGCGAAGCAGACGTTCACCCGGCGCTGGGTGGGGGCGATGCCGCAGAATCAGATCTACCTCGACCTGCGCGCGCCCGACGGTCGCACCCGGATCGAGTACCTGCCGTCGCGCACCTACAACCACGCGGACGGCCCGACGATCCGGCAGACCCGGGGCATGGAACAGTCGATGGGGCTGCCGATCTCCCGGCTTCCGGACGAACTGCCGCCGATGCCGCCCGTGACGTACATCCGGCAGGTGTTGCTGCCGTTCCTGGCGCAGAACGGGTTTCAGCTGCGCAATGTCGGCAACGAGATGGACGCGCCGCAGCGGCGGAACGCGAACGGACAGATGGAGTCGCGCGGGTCGGTCGACGGCATCCTGCCCAATGGCAACCGGGCCCGGGTGGAGTGCCGCATCACCCGGAATGTGCAGCAGATCGGCAACGACACTTACACCACTTGGATGGTGATCCCGTCCATCACGCAGACGGCCGACGACCTGGACACCGCCCACGGCCACACGGTGGTCGCCCAGGAATCCATCGTGATGAACCCGACGTGGATGGAACAGAATCAGGCCGCCCAGACGCGCGGTGCCCAGGCGAACAGCGAGTTGAGTCGCCAGCAGCACGAGGCGACGATGGGGCAGATCGACGCCAACACCGCTGCGATGACCCGGGGGCACAACGCCCGGATGAATGACATCCAGCAACAGGGCGCCGCCAACACTGCCCGGCACAACGACCGCATGGCGGCGATGGACCGGGACAAGGCGGCGTTCGACAACCGCATGGGCTCGATGGACCGGCAGCAGGAGACTCGGATCGACGGCATCCGGGGCGAGGCCAACTACGTCGACCCGACGAGCGGGGAGCGGGTGAAGCTACAGGACGGCTCCAACCACGTCTACCGCGACAACCGGAACCCGACGCGGTATTACGGCACCGACACGCCTATCGACGCCGGGCGGATCGACTGGCAGGAACTCCAGAAAGTCTCACTGCCGAACCACTGATCCGGTCCCTCTCGGCCCAGGGTCATCGTCGTGAGAAAGCATCCCTGACGCACGGCAGGGGACGGGCTGCGGTCGTATATACGGCCTCCGGTGTGGAGCCTCGCGGCTCCGGGCCAACATGGAATTCGCGCGCGGGGTGCCAATCGCTGCGGGGGGGCCGTGCATGCCTTCAGCCGGATGAAAGGCTTGCGCGCCGGCCCCGCACCCCGGATCCTGTGTCGTTAGGCCGCTGGGCAAGCATCGCGGCAGCCGCGGGTGATCGCTCCCGCGGCTGCCGTGTGTTTCAGCCTGGCGTCGCCGAACGGCTTCGCCGCCTTCAACTCGCGATGAAGGTGCCGCCGGTCCTCCTCCTCGGGCGTGGGCACGCGGACCACGCTCCAGACCTTCCGGTCGCCCGCATGGTCGCGCAGGAGCATGCCACCAGCTTGCCGGCATCCGTGAACGCGACGATCATCGACCAGTGCCTGAGGGAGGCCTCCGCGTCCTTAGCGGAGCTTGGCCGCCGTTCGGTGACTCACGTCGGCCCTGGCGGGCAAGCGCGCTACCTGTTTCGAGACCTACGTAACGGGGCCCTACTCCAATGCATGCAACCCGTCGCTGGTACCCTGTCTACCTGTGCGCCGCGATGCTGTCGGCCTGTGCACCCGCACAGGTCGGGCACCGGCAGCCTCTCGGCACGCCCAGCCCGGAGTCAGAACCGGGGCGCGACTGGATAACCGTCCTGCGGGTTTCCGATGCGTGGCATGAGGTCGATGCGCGTTCAGTGGTGCCGGGTACGGATAGCACATTCGCACTGCGGTACCGCGCGCGGATGCCTGCATTTACGAACCCTGCGGGAGAGCGGATCGATCGTCTCGAACAGGTCGTCGAATACGACTGCACGGGTGGGCGCGAACGAAACGGTACAATGGAGGTGAAGCTTGGCAGCGTCGTTGTGAGATCAGCAGCAGGAACCGGAAGGTGGGAGCGGGTCTCGGGAAAACGTCGTGAGGTGTTCCGGAGCATCTGCGCGTATGTCAGTTCACGCGGCAACGGGACTGCTGGATCGAGCTGATTCCCGAGGGAAAGCGAGCGCTGCAGGCAAGACTTTGCGGCATAGTCGACGCCGCGCTGGAAACCAGAGCGAGGATTTCATGTGCCGAAACATCAAGACGCTGGCCAACTTCGAGCCGGCCGCGACCGATGACGAGGTGCGCGCCGCTGCGCTTCAGTTCGTCCGGAAAGTGAGCGGGACGACGCACCCTTCACGCGCGAACGAGGAGGCCTTCAACCGAGCAGTCGAGGAGATCACCGTGAGCGCTCGGCGGCTCATCGACTCCATCGAAACGAAGTCCTCGCCGCGGAATCGCGAGGAGGAGGCACGCAAGGCGCGGATTCAGGCGGCGAAGCGCTTCGGCACCCCTGCCTGACGCGATCGGCTGGGCCCTCATCGATCACTTAGCGCGCTGACAGGATTATGAATCGAAGTCCCTTTGCCTCGCGTGCCTGCTGGTGTATCGGAGTATGGGTTCTGGGCTACGTCCGCATCTGGTTCGGCGATCCGGCGCATCCTGCGGCCGCTGACCGATCCCTGGTCTTTACGGCTGTGTGGACATGCGTGTTGCTCGCCTACCTGTGCATCATGTACCTCCAGCCGTTCAAGCCCGCGGGTGCTGACTACATGGTTCTCGTCGGATGCCTTCTCGTCATTGCCTGGGAAGTACACTGGCCGTTAGCCGCATTTCCCAACACACCCCCCTCCCGCGTCTCTGGACCGGTGGCGGTCGCCAGGTTGTTCAGTCTCTGGGGCGAGAGCCGGCGGTTTTGGGCGCAGAGCACGGCTGATGCGACGTGAGTGCTCCCGCATTCCCGGTGACTCTCCATGAGCCGATCGCGTCGTTCGGCGCTGTCCTCCACGGAGCAGAGTTCATGATCGGCGACGTGCGGCCCAGGCTCACCCTCTGTTGCCCAGCCATGAATGTGCGACTCGACGCGTGATCCGGTGCTGTTCACGGGCGATGATTACCAGCTCATCGCCGATGCGTGCTATCGTGAAGAGGACCGCCGTGAACTGTTCCTCAAGCTCCATGGCATCGAGGCACCCGCCGACGATCAGTTGCGCCGATTGGCCGACCTCGCGGACCGCATTTCAGAATATCTGCGGCGCACCGGGCAGACCTGACGCATCCGCGCGGTCCTTCGGCTGCGACACGGTTGCACGCCCTCACTCCACACGCGTACCCGTCAGCGCGACGACACCGGAGAGCGCTGCGGCGGGGTCCGGGTGGACGCATCGCACCTGGAGGGCCTGGTGGAAGGACTGGCCGGCGTAGATCCGGCCGCGCTGGACGAGATCGCGCGCGCGGCCGAGGAGGCGTGTACGATCTCGACGGTGCTCCAGCCGACGGTCCAGATCACCGTCCGCGTGCGGTCGACAGCCGCGTGACGACTCGCTGCAATCGGCGCGGGTGGTCACGTCCAGTACCGGCCGCTCGCGTGCGACCTTTTTCCTGCTACTCACGGGGGAGACCATGGACAACGAGCAACGCCCAAAGCAGGTGGGCTTCGTCACTCTGGAGGACGGAAAGGACCTTATCGTTTCGTTTGCCATCTCCGCCAAGCACGAGAGTGTCGACAGCCTGACTCTGCTCCGCACTCCCATGTACGAGCCCTTGCTGCCCGTTTCCGAACGCGGAGTCAGGGTTTCCTACGACGGGTTCCCGCCGTGCGACGACGCCTTCCTGGAACGAGTCCGGTTTGTCCCTCCCCGTGTAGAGGTGCACGCGACGGGTGGGAGCTATACGCTGGACGTGTCTGCCATGGAGGAAGACGAGATCGAGCTCGCTCGCCGGATTCTGGAACGCATGAACTTCGACCGGCAGTTTCTGCTCGAATTGAAATGAGAGGCGGTTCGCGCGCCGTGCAGGCGGAGCCGCCATCACCGTTGACGAATTCGTGCGCCGCGACTGATGCAGGGAATGGCAATGGATGATCCCACGAGCAACACGGCGCGGCGCGTGGCTGCACTGCTGACGTTCGCGGGCGGGCTCTGGGCCGGCTACTTCGGCATCGCCACGGTAGTCCTGCTCGCCATCGTGCACGCGGTCAGCCGCCGCTCGGTCGCAAGCTCGACGGAGTGGTACCTTGCGGCTCTGCAGGGTGTCTCCTTCCTGGTGCTGATGCTTGCGGCTCCACTTGCGGCCGTCATCGCCCCGCCTGAGTCCACGACGCGCGCCATCTTCGCGGTTTTGGGCGCGTGCGGATTCGTACTGGGCGCGCTCCAGCTAGCCGCCGCAGCCTCGGCACTCGACGCGCTAGCCTGGACCATCGCGGTCGGAGCCAGCGCATGGTGGAGTCTGCGAGGCCCTCCGGACGGGAAAGCGCTCACGGCCGTTTACGTTGGATGGTCGCTGATGATAGGCTTCGTTGGGTCGGCTATGGCGCTCGGCGGCGACCCGGTGCACCTCCTCGCGGCTGTCTGGGCGATCGTGGCGGGTGCCACGCTATGGTCTGTTTGGCTGCTGCGTGCTACCCCATGGCGCCCGGCGACGCATGCCGCATAACGCGCATCCAGGTTCGTCCTCGCCACATCCGTACTCTACCGCTCGCTGCCCGCGGCGCACATGACAACTCAGTACGACGATCTGCTCATCCGACTGCGGAGCTCCGTGTCCGACGACTTCTCGCCCGGCGAGCCCGCGAGCGCCGACGAGATCGCCGATGCGGAGCACCGCCTCCAGGTGAGCTTCCCGCGCAGCTACCGGCGTTTTCTCGAGGTGCTGGGCGCGCTCGACGTGCCGCCGGTCGAGGTTTTCGGGGCCGGCCGCGCGGGAGTGTTTCCCGTGGTCGAGGAGTCGCAGCGGTGGCGCGAGGAGGGAGTGGTCCCCGCCACGGCCGTGGTGATCGAGATCGACGGAGTGGAAGGCGACCCGGTCGGGTTCGTTCCCTCCGCGGACGGCGCCGAGCCCGAAATCGTGCGCTGGGAGGCGGGTGGCGCAACGCGAATCGCCACAGATTTCGGTGACTATCTGTCGAACATGCTGGGAGAGCTGCTGCCGCCGGATAGGGATGCTCCCGCCGCACGAATCTTCGATCCGCCCTGGGGCCAGCGCCGTGCCGGCGGCTCCGTGGAGGCGGATCGCAAGGAGGTGAAGGTGGCCTACACCCTCGTCCAGCGGATCAAGTACGACGGCGTCTCACTCGCCCAGCTCGTACGGGAGCTGAACTCCCGGCGCGTCCCGGCCCGCGGCCTGCGCGAATGGACGGCCGAGGCGGCCCGGGAGGCGTACAAGTCGTGGAAGGACCGGTACTGAAACAACACGCATCCAGCCGCCGACCAGGCACTGAACGCGACGTGCGGCGAGAAGAGGCGCAGAGACTCGCCGACGGCGCGTGGTTCGCCACCTGCCTGTCTGCGGGGCTGAACTGGCTGCTCGCCGCCTTCTGGATCCGTAGCGGTGTGACTGAGGTCGCGGGTGTCAACCCATGGACGTTCGTGGTGACGGGCGCTTTGGTATTTGGGCTTGGCTATGGTGTTCACCGGGGGAACCGAACGTGTGCCATCCTTCTTGTGCTCGCATTCACCGTAGACGTCCTGTACAAGCTCGTGGCCCGCGGACCATCCATTGGATTGGCAGTTACCCTGGTGTTCGGCTGCTTCTACGTGCGCGGGCTGCGCGGCGTAATCTTGCTCGGGCGGCTCAGCGAACCACCGATGCCGTCCACCTAGCTGCACGCCGCGGTTGCTCACAATACGGAGGAACGGCGGCCGGAGAGAGTCCGGACCGCCGTTTCCTGCCCGCCTGTGGCGCATCGCTCAGAGACAGCCCTCGTTCGCGAGCGCGGCGCCCCACAGGCCGGCCCGGTAGCTCACCACGGCCGTTCCGTTGGTCTCGAAGACGAGGCCGTAGGTGGTGTCCGACGGCACCTCAGGGGTGAGGACCAGGTAGTGCGCGCCGCCGTCGGCGAATGCGTGCGGGTCGGTGCGGATGCGGCCCGGATAGAGGCGGCGGATCTCGTCCTCGGTCGAGCCGACGCCCGCGCCCTCGGTGGTGCGTATGCCGGAGGGGCCATCCACTTCGACGCGCACTACCCGCCCCTCGCTCACCATGATGCTCACCCCCGCCGGGAGTGTGTCGAAGCGGTAGATTCCGCACTGGCGCTTGTACTCGCGGACGGCTTCCAAGGGCCGGCCCGCACTTCGCGTGGCCTCCGCGACCGTCGAGCCGTAGGAGATCGGGCCGAAGCTGCGCGTGCCGACCCGCCACGCAGCGGGATCTCGAGCCGGGGCGGCGAGCCGGCCGGAGCAGGCGACGGTGAGGGCGACCGCGGTGGCCGCCGCCGCGTACCGGAGTCTGAAAAGGCTCATCGAACGAATGTTGTTGGAGGTTGCCGGCTCGAGGCTACGGCATTGGTTCGAACACGGGAGCGACCTCTTCGCGGAACACGACCACCCCGTCGAATTGGGTGGACCAGTCCGCCGACGTGTACCTGCCAAAGAGCCGTGATGGAGCGCTCCCGATCCCCCGGAGCGCACGTCGATCCAGATAAGCCCACGCAGCGCGCGTGCCGAGCGCACGGGCTTCCAGCGAGCCGGGAGGCGCCTCCGAAAGCGCTTCGCTGGGCCTTCCCGCCCGGGACGACCGCCCCGCCAAGGCGCTGAAGCCGATCACGCCGACGCGGTCGCCCCACCGCTCGGCGAGCCAGGCGCCGAGCGGCTTTTCGGACAGGCTGCCCTGCCGCCGTGCCGCATGGACCGTCGCCGTCCAGATGATCCACTTGCTGCCGCGCGGCATGCGCCCGCTCTGCCAGACGAAGTTGCGGTACATCGCGTCGTCGCGGGTGCGCGCTTCGGTTGGGGCGAGCTGGCGGTGGAAGTAGCCGGCCAGGTTCTCGGCCATCACCTGCTCGCGCGTGCCGGCGCCGCGCGAGGCCAGGGCGTCCGCCGCGGCGCGCGCGCAACGGTGGAGGCGCACGCGTTCAGGCTCGTCGAAGGCGTGCGCCTCGTCGTAGCGCCAGTACAGGTTCCGGGTGACCGCCTGCTCGCACTCGGCGCCTGACGATGCGCCCACCAGGCCCGGCAGCGTGGCGCGTGCGTACTCCGACGTCGCGCTCACCTGGTCGTCCAGACCGCCCAGCACCAGCATGCCCGAGGCCGCGCGCTGGTACAGCCACCCGCGCCACTCCGCCAGCTCGCGCGTCCACCAGAAGCGGCCGATCGCTCGGTCGAGCTGCAGCGGCGTGGCCCGGCGCTGCGCCGCCGCCTGCCCGAAGCCGATGAAGTCGTAGATGGGTGCTTCGAAGAGCACCGCGTCGAAGCCGCACCGCTCGATCAGCCGCTGGGCGATGCGCGCCTTTGCCTGGAACCCGCGCGCTTCGCCGTGGCTGGGCAGCTCCCCCAGCGCGACGATCTGCTTGTTACAGACCGCCTCCACCACGCGCGCTTCCGGTGTGGACTGCGCCGACGCCGCGACGGCGAAAAGGGAGTGCAGTGCCAGCAGCGCGAGTACTCGCGTGGGCCAGGTGCGGATCGGGTGGGCGGGTGGCATCGAGATCTGTGCGTTAGTGCGTTAGTGCGTGAGTGCGTGAGTGCGTGAGTGCGTTAGTGCGTTAGTGCGTTAGTGCGCGAGTGCGTGAGTGCGTGAGTGCGTTAGTGCGTTAGTGCGTGGCGTTCATCATCCACGTCCCAGGGCACGACGGCTCGCATCGGGTGTGCCGCGCCGGTGAGACATGACGAATGTGAGGTGCGGCGTCTGACATCTCACGGTTGCGAGTGCTTGCAGGCCGGTTATCATGGAGGTGCCATAGCTCGCCCTCTCCGGCCGTCCCCCTTCCCCACGGAGCCGTGCACCATCGCTTTCCAGTGTCCGTGAAAGGGGTGGTCGTGACCCTCGACCGCCTGGTCGTGCTCCTGAAGAACGAGCGCGACGAGTGGGAGCTCCCCGGCGGCAAGCTGGAGCGCGGGGAGGCTCCGGACCGGTGCGTCGCGCGGGAGCTGGAGGAAGAGCTCGCGATCTCCGTACGCGTCGGCCCGCTGATCGACTGCTGGCTCTACGAAGTGCTTCCCGGCGAGGAGGTCCTGATCGTCACCTACGGATGCTACCCCGCCCCGTTCGCCGCGCTGACGCACAGCGCCGAGCACAAGGAAGTGGGTGCCTTCGCCCCTGAAGCCGTGAGGAATCTGCCGATGCCGGACGGGTACAAGCGATCCATCGAGCGCTGGGTCGCGTGGGAGGAGGCGCGGTCGCCGGGCTTCCCCGATCTCGTAACGTGATGCGGATGCGACGGCGGCCCTCGCCGTTCACGTTTGCGTGCGGCCTCGCGCTTCTGGTGGCGGCCGCCTGCGATCAGCCGCCGAGGGGCCCCGCCAGGGTGGAAGCGCCGCCGGCGGCCGAGCCACGCCCCGCATCGTACGTAACGGTGTTGAACCGGCCCGACGAGCGGACGCTGCGCATCCGCCTGAGTGCGCCCGCCGGCCATCCGCTCTACCTGGACAACTGCAATGGCGCGTTCCCGTGGGGGCTGGAGCATCACCCTGACAGTGCCTGGACCAGCGCCTGGATCGTGGCCACTGACGCCTGCCACTCCGCGCCGATCGTGATCGCGCCGGGCGAGAACCGCACCTTCCAGGTCGAGATCGGCGTGGGCGAGCGCATCGAAAAAGGCACCTACCGCCTCATCGTATACGGCCTGCACACCGGCCCGGAGGGCACGGCGCTAACGGAGGTTCCGCACGAGATGCGCGTGTCCGAGCCGTTCCCACTTGGTCCGCTCGACGCACCCCTCTGACGCACGCGATCTCAGCCCCTCCCATCACCGCGCCATGCTCATTGCACAGATAAGCGACCCGCACATCATCGCCGACGCGCAGAGCGAGGCGGCCACCCGGCTCCAGGCAGCGGTCGGGCACCTGATGCGCCTCCCCGCCGCGCCGGCCGCGGTCGTGGTCACCGGCGACTGCACGGACGGCGGCACCGCGGAGGAGTACCGGCTCTTTCAGGACCTGTCCGGCCGCTCCCCATGCCGGTGTACGTGCTCCCCGGCAACCACGATTGCCGCGAGCGGATGCTGTCCGTGTTCGGCGCGCAGGGGCGGTCGGCGCTGCCGAGGTTCGTCCAGTACGTGGTGGATGCGGGCCCGCTCCTCCTCGTGGTGCTGGACACCCACGTCCCTGGCAGCGACGAAGGCGAGCTTTGCGACGAGCGGCTCGACTGGCTGGAGCAGCGCCTGACGGAGGCTCCCGGCCGGCCCACGCTCCTCTTCATGCACCACCCACCGGTCCCGTGCGGAATGGATGTGCTGGACGCGATGGGTCTCCGCCACCCGGAGAGGCTGGGCGAGGTCGTCGCACGGCACCCGCAGGTCGAAGTGGTCGCCGCGGGACACATACACTGCACCCTCACGCGCCGCTTCCATGGCACCGTCGCCGTCACCTGCGCCTCCACCATGCACCAGTTGATGCCCGACGTCACCGACCCGACGCGGCTACGCGTGCTGATGGAGCCGCCCTCCTGCCTCCTGCACTCGTGGAACGCCCGCACCGGACTCACCACCCGCGCCTCCGCCATCGGCGACCACGGCCCTGCCCGCCTCCTCCACAACGGCGACGGCTGGGTCACTGCTTGAGCATCCACGGTCGCATCCGAACAGAAGCCCCCGCGAAGTACACGCGGGGGCTTCGTTTGATATCCAACACCCAACCGGTCTCAGTTGTCGCCCGGACTCACGCTACCAAGCGCCAGGAGCCGCGGATCGAATTCGAACGGCTGCCGGTGCACGACCTGAATGCGCGTCGCGTCCGGGTGGTTCGGGTTCAGGATCGCGTTGTACTCGTCTGGCACGACGGCGGACGGCACCCAGAGCACTGCCCCAGGTGCACCGCGCAGCCACTGGTCACCGGCGTCCAGGCAGAACGACGATCCGATCGCCCTCCAATCCGCCGGGAAGCCTTCGACGGCGAGCGTCTCGCTCGGGATGTCGTCCGGCATCTCGATCGTGAAGAGCTGGAGATCGCGGGGCAGGC
>DASVVI010000869.1:0-1659 GCA_036386635.1 Longimicrobium sp. | reverse complement strand
CAGCACCAGCGGCCGCGGCTCCGGCCCGGTGGTGGCCCGGAGCTCCCAGCGGCTGGGAAGGTGCACCGCCGCGCCCGTGTACAGGGTGACCCCCGCGAAGGCGTGCTCGCCGGCGTGGCGCAGCGACAGCTTCCCGATCTGCGCGTCGAGGCTCTCGGGGCGGGCCAGCTCCCCCTGCCTGGGGCCGGCGGACCGCCGCACCTCGTCCACGGCGTCGGAGAGCCACTTGGCCACCCCGCGGCGCACGGCGTCTTCGTCCACGTGCTCCGTGGGCGCTGGCCGGGGGTTCATCAGCTGCGGCAGGACTACCGTGGCCACGTAGCGCTGGAACGAGAACTCGCGGTCGCGCAGGCGGCGGGCGGGTTTGCCCTCGGCGTAGCGAAAGAGGCCGGGGTACGCTTCGTGGGCCGCGTCCTCGGCGGTGAAGAGCACGGTGTAGGGCGACGACGCGAAGACCGGGCGGCCGTCCACCTTGGCGAGGGTGATCACCGGGAGCGCGCTGGCTTCGCGCGTCTCGTGCTGGGCCGTGCGCGGCGCCAGGTCCACCAGGGCCGACGCGTAGTCGCGCACCCGCGAGGTCACGTCGCTCTCCGCAAGCTCGGGTACGCGCACGCGGGTCGTCCCCAGCCGCAGCGACTGGGGACCGCTCACCCAGGCCAGCTCCAGCGCGTCGAGCAGCTCGTTCTCCACCAGCGCCCGGGCCGGGTGGTTGGGGTCGAGCATGGCGTCGCGAAAGAGGAAGAGCCGCGCCCACGGGCTGGGGACGGACTGGACGCGCGTGCGGAAGGCGCCGCCGTCGTCGTCGCGGGGCACCTCCAGCTTGCCCAGCTCGGCGGGCCCTTCCACGATGCTCCAGCGGCCGGGCGGAAGGTCGGGAACGTTGGTCTGCGGGCGCAGCTGCGGCAGAAGCTGGCGCGTGCGTGAAGGCGTGGCCATCTCAGTCCTCCTCCTGGCCGGGCTGTTCGGCTTCGGGGAAACGGTCTTCGGTGAAACGCTCGCTTCCGGCGCGAAGCACCTCCATGAAGGCGCCGAACCCGCCGTTCCTGCGGCGCGCGGCCTCGGTGTTCCAGGCGCGGAACACGTTGAACACGTCGTCGGGGCGCCGTCCCCGCTCGCCGCCGCGGCCGAAGCCCTCGATCAGCGCATGGGTGGGCACCCGGGCCGGCTGGTCCTCGGTGGCGGCGGCCAGGCGCAGCGCGGGGGTGGAGCGCCGCAGCTCGCGGAGCCACTCCCAGGTGTACATCCAGCTCTTCCCCACGGCGTCCAGCGCGTCGGAGCGGTCGGACCAGGTGGCGCCCGGCAGGCGCAGGAGCTCCGCCCACGTCACGCCGTGCAGCTGCGCCGCCAGGTCGGGCGGCGAGCCGCCGTTGCGCCGGAAGAAGGTGAGATACGTGTGCAGGGCGACCAGCGCCCCCTTGAGCGCGCGCCGCGTCCCCCGGTCCACCGGGAGGTCTCCCCACCCCGGCTCCTCGCCCCCTACGCCGGTCGCCCGGTAGACGGGGAGCTTCTGCTCGCGGTCCTCGCCTCCGCGCGCGGTGAAGTCGAGCGCGGCGAGCGCGGCGAAGAGCTCCACGTAGTGCGGCGCGTTGGCCTGCGCCTCGCCGCCCAGCTCGTTGCGCGCCTGCTCGCGCGGGAGGCTGTCGCCCACCAGGTAGTAGG
>DASVVI010000868.1:0-3865 GCA_036386635.1 Longimicrobium sp. | reverse complement strand
CGCGCGGGTGTCGGGGGAGCGGGCGGCGGCACCGGCGCCGCGGGCGGGGTGCTGTCCGCGGGTGGAACGGTCTGCGCCGCGAGCGGGGCCGCGGCCAGCGCGCAGGCGATCAGGGCAGGGAAGTGCTTCGACATCGTGTGCGAAAGAGGACGGTCGTCGCGCGGAGCCTGCCCCGTGCGTACCCCCGTCCGCCTGAATGGTTGAGTGGCCGCGCGCCAAGCTAACACGCCCCCGCCGCCCCGGCGAGACGCCGCATTCGTTGCGTCGCGCCCTGCCGCGGCCTATGCTTTCCAGCTGACCCCTACCCGTGGAGCAGACTGGATGGCGAAGGCCAAGGTGAAGTTCGAGAAGACGCCCAATCCCAACGCGGGCAAGTTCACGGTGGGCCGCACCCTGGTGGAGGGGCGCAGCGGCCTCACCTTCGACACGGCCGGCGAGGCAAAGGACAACGCCATCGCCGCGCGGCTCATGGCGGAGGCGGGGGTAGCCTCCATCTTCATGGTGGCCGACTTCGTCACGGTCACCAAGGACGACGGGGCGACGTGGGCCGATCTGGCGCCGCGGGTGCAGACCGCGCTGCGCGAGACGCTGTGACGGCCGATTTCGACGCCGAGACCTACCGCCGCCGGCGCGAGCGCTTCCTGGAGGGGATCGGCGGCGGGGTGGCGATCCTGGTAGCGCTTCCGGAGCTGGTGAAGTCGCGCGACACCGCCGTCCGCTACCGGCCGGACAGCGACCTCTTCTACCTCACGGGCTTCGCCGAGCCGGGCACCGTCGCCGTGCTGACGCCGCACGACGACGAGCACCGGCTGACGCTCTTCGTGCGCGAGCGCACTCCCGAGCGCGAGGCGTGGGACGGCCCCCGCGCTGGGCCAGAGGGCGCGCGCGAGCACTTCGGCGCAACCGCCGCATATCCGATGATGGAGCTGGACGAGCGGCTCAAGGCGCTGGTGGAGCCCGCCGACGCCATCTTCTACACCCTCGGCTGCGACGCGGAGATGGACGCGCGCGTGACGGGCCTCCTCCGCAAGTTCCGGCACACGCGCCCGCGCACCGGCAAGGGCCCCGCAGACGTGCGCGACCCAGCCGCCGTGCTGGACCGGATGCGGCTCATCAAGGAGCCCGCCGAGCTGGACCGGATGCGCGCCGCGGCCGAGATCGCGGCCCGCGCGCACGCCGCGGCCATGCGCGCCGCGCGCCCGGGAATCGGCGAGTGGGAGCTGGAGGCGGTCATCGAGTCCGGCTTCCGCGCCGCGGGTCCGACGGCGGAGACGGCCTTCCCCAGCATCGTAGGGAGCGGGATCAACGCCACCATCCTGCACTACCACGACAACGCCCGCCGCACCGAGGACGGCGACCTGGTGCTGATCGACGCGGGCGCCGCGCTGGGGCTCTACTGCTCGGACATCACGCGCACCTTCCCCGCCAACGGCCGCTTCACGCCCGCGCAGCGCGAGGTCTACGAGATCGTGCTTGCGGCGGAGGAGGCTGCCATCGCGGCGATCCGGCCCGGCGCGCCGTTCTCCGCCATCCACCAGGCGGCGCTCGAGGTGGTGGTGCAGGGGATGATCGGCCTGGGGCTGGTGACGGGGACGGTGGAGGAGGTGATCGAGGCCAAGGGGCACCAGCGCTTCTTCATGCACCAGACCTCGCACTACCTGGGACTGGACGTGCACGACGTGGGGCCCTTCGCCAACCCGGACGGCTCGTCCGTCGCGCTGGAGCCCGGGATGGTAGTCACCGTCGAGCCCGGCCTCTACATCCCCGCGGCGGACGACGTGCCGGAGCGGCTGCGCGGGATCGGCGTGCGCATCGAGGACGACGTGATCGTCACCGACGACGGCCACGAGGTCATCACCCGCGGCGTCCCCGTGTATCCGTACCAGATCGAGGCGCTGGTCGGCCAGGCCTGATCCCTCCGAGGGCAACCATGATCCGCACGATGGTGATGGCCCGCGAGCCCGGCGACAAGCTCAGGTTCCGGCTGCGGGGCAGGGAAGTGTCGCGGCTGGAAGGGCTCAGCGACGCCGTGTTCGGCTTCGCCATCACCCTGCTGGTGGTGTCGCTGGAGGTGCCGCGCACGGCGGCGCAGCTCTTCGGCGCGATGCGCGGCTTCGTGGCGTTCGGGGCGTGCTTCGCGCTCCTCTACATGGTGTGGCACCACCACTACCGCTTCTTCCGCCGCTACGGCCTCACCGACGGCATCACCGAGACACTCAACGCCGTCCTCCTCTTCGTCGTCCTCTTCTTCGTCTACCCGCTCAAGTTCGTCTTCGGCATGGTGATCGGGCAGATGATGGGGGACCCGTCGAACGTGACGCTGGCGGACGGGCGCACCGTGCCCGTCATGCAGGGGAGCGAGCCGGCCATGCTGATGGTGGTCTACAGCACGGGCTACGTGGCGGTCTACGTCATATTCGCGCTGCTGCACCTGCACGCGCTGCGCAAGCGCGAGATGCTGGAGCTGGACGAGCTGGAGCTGCACGACACGCGCGACAACATCCGCGAGTGCATCCTGAACTCCTCCATCGGCATCGCCTCCATCGCCGTCGCGTCGATCGGCGGGCGGCGGTACGCGGTCGCGGCGGGCCTCGTGTACTGGCTGGTAGGCCCGGTCATGGCCGTCAACGGGACGATCGCGGGGAAGCGGCGGCAGCGCATCATGGCGCGCGTCTCCGCCGGGTAGTTTAGATCGCCAAGGCTCACCAGTACCCCTCGGAGGTTGCGTAACTTCGATGAAGGTGGTGATCCAGAACAACAGCCGGGTCTGGGGCGGCAACGAGAAGTGGATGTCGATGCTCGCCGCCGGACTGCTGGAAAACGGGCACTCGGTCGTCGTCTCGTGCCGGGCAGGCGGGGCAATGCAGCCGCGGCTGGAAGAGCGCGGCATCCCCACCTGCGCCATCCGCCCGGGCCTGCGCGCGGACGTGGTGCGGGGGCTACGCTTCGCGACGTGGCTGCGGCGCGAGCGGCCGGACGCGCTCGTGCTCACCTCGTGGAACGGGATCGCGTGGGGCGCGCGGGCGGCGCGGATCGCGGGGGTTCCGCGCGTGGTGGTGCGGCTCGGGATCGTGCGGACGCTGCCGCCGCGCGGGCGCCACCCCCGCCCGTTCCGCCGCAACGTCGACGCGCTGATCGTGAACTCGGAGGAGATCCGCGGAGAGTGGCTTCGCTGCGCGCCCTGGTTCCCGGCGGACGAGGTCCACCTGGTGCTGAACGGGATCGTGCCGCCCCCGCGCCTGGCGCCGGAGGAGCGCACCACGACGCGAGAGGAGCTCGGCCTGACTCCGTCATCGCGGCTGGTGGCGGGGGTCGGGCACATGTGCCCGCGCAAGGGCTTCGACCTGCTGATCGACTCCTTCGCCGCGGCTGACGTTCCCGGCTCCGAGCTGCTGATCGTGGGCGCGGGGCCGATGGAGGGTGCCCTCCGCGCGCGCGCCGCCTCGCTGGGGCTGCGAGATCGCGTGCACTGGGCCGGCTTCCGCGACGACGTCCCGCGCATCCTGGGCGCGTGCGACCTGTTCGTGCTGTGCAGCCGCAACGAGGGGATGGCGAACTCGATGCTGGAGGCGATGGCCTCCGGCACCCCCCTCGTCGCGACGGACATCAGCGGCGTGCGCAGAGCGCTGGGCCCGCGCGACGGCCGCCCCGCCGCCGGCTGGATCGTCCCGCCCGGCGACACCGCCGCCATGGCGGAGGCGATCGGCGAGGCGCTCACTACGCCGGAACTGGCGGGGGAGCGCGCCGGGGAAGCATCGTGGCGGATCGCCCACTGGTTCAGCCCGGCCCGCATGGTCGCCGAGGTGGAGGCGGTGCTGGCTGCGCCGCGAGCGTAGCCGGCGTCCGCGTCGAATGCAGATCCCTC
>DASVVI010000867.1:0-4131 GCA_036386635.1 Longimicrobium sp. | reverse complement strand
ACACGGCGACGGCCGGGATCGCAGCACGGAGATTCCCCTCCCCCGGCACGGGGGAGGGTGGCGAGCCTAAGCGAGCCGGGTGGGGGCCTCCTGCGGACGCCAGCGTGAGCCCCGCGTGAGGGATGCGAGCGCGAAGCGGCGAAACCCAACAGCAGTATCGTTGAGGTTCGCCTCCGTTGCAGACGGTAGTTTCGTCTGCTACGGAGCCGCAGCCCGACCCCGGCGCAGCCGGGGGCACGCCCGAAGCCCGGTGTATCCCGGTGCATCCCGGTGGTTGTCCCGAAGCTTTTCCGCCGTATATTTCCAGACCTTACCCGAACCGGCTGACCCGATGAACACGACCCTCGCAGAGCCCGAAACGACGACGATGAGCGGCACACAAGAGGACACGACGAGCACCCCGAGAAAGCTCGCCACCGTCGGCGTGGTCGGCGCGGGGGTGATGGGGGTGGGCGTGGCGCAGAACCTGGCCCAGACCGGGCACCGCGCCGTGCTGCTGGACCTGGACGAGCAGATCCTGGGCAGGGCCCGGCGCGAGATCGAGCGCGGCGTGCGCTTCCACGGGATGATGGCCCGGCAGAAGGGCGGCCCGTCGCTCCCCGAGGTGATGGAGCGCATCACCTTCACCACGGACTACGCGCCCTTCGCGGAGTGCGACTTCGTGGTGGAGAACGCCACAGAGAAGGAAGCGATCAAGAAGACCATCTACCCGGTGATCGACGAGGTCTGCCCCCCGCACGCGGTGTTCGCGGCCAACACCTCGTGCATCAGCATCACGCGCATCGGCTCGTGGACCGGGCGGCCGGACCGGGTGCTGGGGATGCACTTCATGAACCCGGTGCCGCTCAAGCCGGTGGTGGAGACCATCCGCGGCACCTTCACCACGCAGGAGACCATCGACACCGCGCTCCAGCTCCTGGCGCAGATGGGCAAGGAGGGGATCGTGGTGAACGACTACCCGGGCTTCGTCTCCAACCGGGTGCTGATGATCACCATCAACGAGGCCGCCTGGGAGGTGATGGACGGGGTCGCCAGCGCGGAGGACGTGGACCGCATCTTCGTGACCTGCTTCGGCCACAAGATGGGCCCGCTCGCCACCGGCGACCTGATCGGGCTGGACACCATCCTGTACTCGCTGGAAGTGCTCTACGAGAGCTACAACGACTCCAAGTTCCGCCCCTGCCCGCTGCTGCGCAGGATGGTGGACGCGGGGCTGCACGGACGGAAGAGCGGCAAGGGCTTCTTCGACTACTCGGTGTAGACGGAAGTGCGAAAGTGCGTGAGTGCGGGAGTGCGAAAGTGGACGGCAGTTCGGAAAACGCTGAACGGCAGTGGCCGCAGTTCTCCCCCTCTCCCGCTTGCGGGGGAGGGGGCCGGGGGAGGGGGCCCCGGGGGCACGCCCGAATCCACCAACGACCATCAACTCAAACAGGACCGTTATGGCTGACAACAAGGCGAAGATCCGCGAGTTCATCGGCAAGCACGTCCGCGGGCACGAGCTGACGGACGACGAGGACATCTTCGCGAGCGGGTTCGTGAACTCCATGTTCGCCATGCAGCTGGTGCAGTTCGTGGAGACCGCGTTCGGCGTGGCGGTGGAGAACGAGGACCTGGAGATCGACAACTTCCGGTCGGTGGACGCCATCGCGGCGCTGGTCGAGCGGAAGACCGCCGCCCCCGCGGCGTGAGCGCCCCGGCCGGCGCCCCGGGGATCGTGATCCCCGCCGGCCCGCCGGAGCCCGGCGCGGCGGGCTGGACGCGCGCCTCGCTCCGCGCCTGGGTGGACCGCGAGGTCGCGCCCTTCGCCGGGGAGTGGGACCGCGCCGCGGCCACGCCCCCGGAAGTCATCCGCAGGGTGGCGGAGGCCGGCTTCCTGGGCGCCATCGTCCCGCGCGAGCAGGGCGGCGCGGGGGCGGACTGGGCGACCTTCGCGCTGCTCAACGAGGAGCTGGGGCGCGGGTGCTCGTCTATCCGCTCGCTGCTCACCGTGCACAGCATGGCCAGCTTCGCCGTGCTGCGCTGGGGGAGCCGCGCCCAGAAGGAGCGCTGGCTGGGGCCGCTGGCCCGCGGCGAGACTATCGGCGCATTCGGGCTGAGCGAGCCGGGCGTCGGCAGCGACGCGGGCGCCATCGAGACGGAGGCCGTGCCCGAGGGCGACGGCTACCGGCTGCACGGGCGCAAGAAGTGGACGACCTACGGCCAGGTCGCCGACCTGTTCCTGGTGTTCGCGAAGGCGGAGGGGAAGCCGGTGGCGTTCCTGGTGGAGCGGGACACGCCGGGGCTCACGGTGGCGCCGCTGGGCGGGATCACCGGGACGCGCGCCTCCATGCTCGCCGAGCTGCACTTCGACGGCGCGCTGGTTCCGAAGGAGAACCGCGTCGCGGGGCCCGGCTTCGGGATCGCGGTGGCGCTGGCGACCCTGGAGGTGGGGCGGCTCAGTGTCGCGGCCGGGTGCGTGGGGATCGTGCAGGCGTGCCTGGACGCGTCGCTCGCCTACGCCAGCGAGCGCTCGCAGTTCGGCGGGCCCATCCGCGAGCACCAGCTGGTGCAGCGCATGATCACCAACATGGCCACCGACCTGCGCGCCGCGCGCCTGCTCTGCCGCCACGCGGCGGAGCTGCGCGACGCCGGCGACCCCACGGCCGCCGAGGAGATCTTCGCGGCCAAGTACTTCGCCTCCACGGCGGCGACGCGGGCGGCGCTGGACGCCGTGCAGATCCACGGCGCAAACGGGTGCAGCGAGGCGTACCCCGTGGAGCGCCTGCTCCGCGACTCGCGGGTGATGGAGATCATCGAGGGGAGCACGCAGATCCAGCAGCTCACCATCGCGCAGAACGAATACAGGCGGTTCGACGCGTCGGCCCGCTGACCTCACATACACGCACCGGAACCGGAGAGCCCCCCATGAGCCAGACCGAGTCGCCCGCGGCGACCCTCCCCGCCGGATCGGCGGTGGCGGCGCCGCCCGCCGCGGACCGCCGCAAGGCAAAGAAGGTCAAGGTGGTCGTCTGGGACCTGGACAACACCGTGTGGGACGGCGTCCTGCTGGAGGACCCCAACGTGGTCCTCAAGGCCCAGGTGCCGGGGATCATGCGCGAGCTGGACGAGCGCGGCATCCTCCAGTCGGTGGCCAGCAAGAACGACCACGGCGCGGCGATGGCGAAGCTGCGCGAGCTGGGGCTGGACGAGTACTTCCTGTACCCGCAGATCAACTGGAACTCCAAGGCCAGCTCCATCGAGCAGATCCGCGCCTCCATCAACATCGGCATGGACGCGGTGGCCTTCGTGGACGACCAGCCGTTCGAGCGCGAGGAGGTGGCCCACACCCACCCGCAGGTGCTGTGCATCGACACGGCGGAGCTGGACGCGCTGCTGGACATGCCGGAGATGAACCCGGAGTTCATCACGGACGATTCCAGGATCCGCCGCCGCATGTACATGGCGGACATCGAGCGGAACCAGGCCGAGGCGGAGTTCGTGGGGCCCACGGACGACTTCCTGGCGACGCTGGGGATGCGGTTCACCATCGCCCGCTGCGAAGAGGACGACCTGCAGCGCGCCGAGGAGCTCACCGTCCGCACCAATCAGCTCAACACCACCGGCTACACCTACTCGTACGACGAGCTGAACGCGCTGCGGCAGTCGCCGGACCACCTGCTGCTGGTGGCGTCGCTGGAGGACAAGTACGGCACCTACGGCAAGATCGGGCTGGCGCTGGTGGAAAAGACGGCGGAGGCGTGGACGCTCAAGCTGCTGCTGATGTCGTGCCGGGTGATGTCGCGCGGGGTGGGCACCATCATGATGAACTACATCATGACGCTGGCCCGCGACGCCGGGGTCAAGTTCCGCGCCGAGTTCAAGCACAACGGGCGCAACCGGATGATGTACGTCACCTACAAGTTCGGCGGCTTCCGCGAGGTGGGGGAGACGGACGGGCTGCTCCTGCTGGAGCACGACCTGGAGGGGATCCAGCCGTTCCCGGACTACGTGGACGTCAAGATCGACGTTTGATCGGATTTGGTAGCTGAGGCGGGGCCGCTCCGGAACCAGGCCAAACTGCCGGCCTGTTTCCTACGCGGGCTCCGGGAACCCCGCGGTACTGCTGCGGGTTTCCCTCCGCCGGAGTGAGCC
>DASVVI010000866.1:0-14207 GCA_036386635.1 Longimicrobium sp. | reverse complement strand
ACTCCTCGGCGGGGAGGCCGCGGAGCGCCTCGCCCGGGAGCTCCAGCGCGCGCTTGGGAAGGCGCCGCTCACGCACGCCCGGGATCCAGCGCTCGGCCACGCGCCGCGCGGCCGGGTTGTCCGAGATGCCGGCGCGCACCTCGAGCAGCGCCAGGAGCCGCTCGTCGCTCTGCCCCACCAGCTCGTCCGGGCGCACCACGCCGCCATCGACCGCATCCTGCACCAGCCGCTTGTACAGCGCCGTGGCCGCGCGCACGGCGTGGTGCCAGTACACGTTGCGGAACATCTGGTACTTGGCGAAGAGGAGCGACTCCAGCGCGGAGAGCCCCTTCTCGTGGATCCCCATCTGCAGCGTCCCCGTCTCCGGGTCGCGCAGCAGGGTAAGCGCGTGGAGGAGGCGGTCGACGTCCACCTCACCATACGGGACGCCGGTGAAGCGGGCGTCGCGGCGCAGGTACTCCAGCTTGTCCAGATCGAGCGAGCCGCTGACGAGCCCCTGCAGCGGCGACGGCGACCGGTCGCGGACCAGCGCCTCGATGCGGGCGGGCGCGTCCGGGGCCAGCGCCTCCAGCGCCTCGCGGATGCGCGGCGCGGCCAGGAAGCGCGCGGTCAGCGCCTCGTGGTGGCCCGGGACGCGCCCCTCATCCAGCTCCTCCAGCGCGTGCGAAAAGGGGTAGTGGCCGATGTCGTGGAGGAGCCCGGCGAAGGGGACCAGGGTGCAGTCGACCGGGTCTACCTCGCGCAGCTCGCCGCGCTCGCCCAGGATGGCCAGCGCCCAGCGCGACAGGTGGTACACCCCCAGCGCGTGGTCGAAGCGGGTGTGGTTGGCGCCGGGGTAGACGAGGTACGCCAGGCCGAGCTGGCGGATGTAGCGAAGACGCTGGAACTCCGGCGCGTCGATGATCCGCAGCGCCGTGGGGTCCACGCGGATGGTGTTCCACAGCGGGTCGCGGACGACCTCGAACTCGTGGGGCGAATGCACGTTGGGTGGCATGGGGTGCGAGTGTACCCCGACAGCCGCCGCGGTGTCAAGCAGCCGTGCCCGCGCCCGTGGCCCGACACTTGAAAAAGGAGGCCCCCAGCCTTCATCCACTCACACGGACAGACCGGGGCCGAATGCCGTACCGACGCTTCGTGGACTCGCAGGGGAAGCGCTGGAGGGTGTGGGACGTCGTTCCCGCGCCGGTGGACCGCCGCGTGGCCGTCCGGCGGCTGCGCGACATCAGGATCTTCCACAACGACCGGCGGATGGTCCCCACCCGGCGGCACGACCTCAACCGCGCCCGGCTCTACTTTCCGCCCTCCGAAACGGGCTGGCTCTGCTTCGAATCCGACGAAGCCAAGCGCCGCCTGCGCCCCATCCCCGCCGGCTGGGCGCACGACAGCGACGTGTCGCTCGAACAGCTCTGCTTCCGCGCGGAGCCGGATACGGGGGGATGAACGGCGGGCGGTGAATCCCGACTTTGGGGCAAACCGCACCGGGGTCCGAGCGCCGGGGGATAAACCGCCCGGGGGCAAACCGCACCGGGGGATAAATCCCCCGGCTGGAACCACGCGAAGACGGCTAAAGCCGGCTAGAGGAACGCGGCATCAGACCCGGAGTCCGCGCAGGCGGACTTTGCGTGTTTCCAGCCGCGAATTCATTCGCCCCTGGAAAGGGTTGGCGCGATAAATCGCGCCCCTACGGATTGATTTCCAAGGCACCCCTCACCCATACCGCCGGTTGAAGTCGTCCGTCACCTGGCGGAGGATGCGCTCCACCTGGTCCGGGGCGGTGGGGAAGAAGACGGTGTCGGAGAGGGAGTTGAGAGCGGAGCGGACATCGCGGAAGCGGTCCGCCACGCCCAGGAAGACGTCGCCCACGCCGTGGCGGAGGGCAAGGTCGCTGGCGGCGGCGGCGCGGAAGCCGGCGGCACCCATCGCATCGTAGTAGGCGATCCCCGGCGCGCCGCGGCGCTGCACGCGGTGCGTGATGTACTCCGGAAAGACTCCCGCCAGCCAGAGCGCGAAGTTCCCCAGGTGCACGCGCAGCAGGAACTCGCGCTCGCCGTGCGACTGCTCCAGCGCGGCCACGATGTCCGCCAGGTAGTAGAACGACTCTCCCCCGCCCTCCACCCGGTGCGCCTTCCCCGCCGTCCCGAACTCCAGCAGCAGCGCCGCCGTGTAGTCCGCCATCTGCCGGTCCACGATCTCGCGCTGGAGGAGGGCGTGGCGCGCGAGGATGTAGAAGAAGAGCGGCGCGGGCGCGGGACTCAGCCGCCCGCGCTGCACCAGCGCGCGCAGCACCAGGGGATCGTCCATCAGCGCGTCCATTCCCTGGTCGCGAAGGCGCTCCTCGCCCCCCGGCCCCACCAGCGACAGCAGCAGCTCCGCCTCACGCCTTCCGAACGACGCCCTCACGTTGGGTTTGATCATGGCTCTCCTCCGTTAGGATAGGTCTCCATGGTTCTACCACGCGCCGCCCCCGCCGGGTTCCACGCGTGGAAACAGGCGTCCTGCAAGCGCGAGGCTGCAACCGGAATGCCGCGCGGGCCGGGTCCCCGCCTTGCATCCGCCCCGCCCACGCCAAAAACGTACACCCTGGACACGGAGCGCCGATGGAGCTGGACCGCATCCCCCCGTCGTGGCGGCCCGCGCTGGCCGCCGAGGTGGAGCAGCCGTACTTCGCCGAGCTGCGCCGCTTCGTGGAAGACGAGCGCCGCACGCAGACCGTCTTTCCATCCGAGGACGAAGTCTTTTCGCAGCTCGAGCTTACGCCGTACGACCGGGTCAAGGTGCTCATCCTGGGCCAGGATCCGTACCACGGACCGCGCCAGGCGCACGGGCTCGCCTTCTCCGTGCGTCCCGGCGTGCGCCCGCCGCCGTCGCTGGCCAACATCTTCAAGGAACTCCACGACGACCGCGGGTGTCCCATCCCAAAGCACGGCTACCTGGCGAGCTGGGCCGAGCAGGGCGTCCTACTGCTGAACGCGGTGCTCACCGTGCGGCGCCGCGAGCCCAACTCGCACAAGAACCGCGGATGGGAGCGCTTCACCGACGCCATCATCCGCGCGGTCAACGAGCGCGACAACACCGTTGCATTCGTGCTGTGGGGCGCGTACGCTGGAAAGAAGGAGGAGCTGATCGACGGGTCGCGGCACGCCGTCATCCGCTCCGTGCACCCGTCGCCCTACTCGGCGGACAAGGGGTTCTTTGGAAGCAAGCCGTTCTCGCAGGTGAACGAGGCGCTGGAGCGGAGCGGGCAGGAGCCGGTCGACTGGTGCCTGCCGGAGACGGTGGAAGGGGGGTAGGCGGAGTCGTGTCAGAAATGGCGGGGCAGGTCCGTTCGATAGGTGAGGCACCGGCGAACGGGCCGAGCACCACCCGCCACGCAACAGCAGGAGGAGCACCATGTTCCGAGTCCTGACCCGCAAGCGCAAGCGCCG
Source organism: Longimicrobium sp. (assembly GCA_036386635.1). Lineage (GTDB taxonomy): Bacteria > Gemmatimonadota > Gemmatimonadetes > Longimicrobiales > Longimicrobiaceae > Longimicrobium. The sequence continues at coordinate 10,782 of DASVVI010000866.1, read as the reverse complement.
GCTCTCCTCGCCGCGCATCGTCGCCCTCTCCGTGGGCGCGCACCTCCTCCTGCTCGTGGGCGTCGTGGCCAGCTCGACCGCTGCCCCGGCCGAGCCGACGGTGGAGGTGCTGAACGACCAGTGGGACATCGCCAAGGAGCCGACGCCGCCCCCCGCCCCGGACGAGCCGCAGCAGCCGGACACCCCGCCTCCGCCCACGCCCGGCGAGACGGTGGAGCTGCCCGCGCCGATCACGGTGCCGACAAAGATCCCGGAACCCAAGCTGGACGAACAGCCGTTGCTCGCGGCGCACGTCACGGGCGTCGGCACCCCCGGCGACGTCTTCGGGCCGCGGCCGGCGGAGCCCACGCCGCCCACGCACCACACTGAGCCCACGCCGAACCCGCCGTTCGAAGGCGTTTACACGCCTGACACGGTCGAAGAGACGCCGGCGCTGGCGAACGGCAGCGAGGTGGCGCGCCTCTTCGAGCGCTTCTATCCGCGCGTGCTGGCGGACCAGGGCGTCGCGGGCCGGGTGATGCTGGAGCTGATCGTGGATGCGGACGGCCGCGTGCGGCCCGGAAGCGTGCGCGTGGTATCCGCCACCAACCCGCAGTTCTCGGACGCGACCCTGCGCATCGTGGAGCGCTTCCGCTTCCGCCCCGCCCACGTCGGCGACCAGGCCGTCCCCGTCATGGTGACCATCCCCATCGACTGGAAGCCCGAGCAGAGCTAACCGCTCCGTGCGTGAAATACGAAGCGGGTCCGGCGCCATGCACCGGACCCGCTTTCCGTTTGGATGCGAAAAACCGGGGGGGATGCCACCCCGCTCGAGACCACTTCAGTGGTCTTCGCGTCGTTCCAGCCGGGGGATTCATCCCCCGGCGGCCCGCCGGCCCCCCCCTCACCCCCCCGTCACCTCCGCCATATCCGCGAGCTGCTCCGCCGTCAGCCGGTACGTGTACCACTCGCGCATGTGTCGCGCGCCGAGCCCCTCGTAAAACTCGATGGCGAGCTCGTTCCAATCGAGCACCACCCACTCCATCCGCCCGCACCCGCGAACCAGCGCCTCCGCGGCGAGAAAGCGAAAGAACGCCTTGCCGATCCCGTGACGCCGCGCATTGGGAAGGACGAACAGGTCCTCAAGGTAGAGCGTGGGGAGCGCCAGAAACGACGAGTACGTCTCGCACGTGATGGCGTACGCGAGCGCCTCACCGCTGGACGACTCGGCCAGGTACACCTGGATGCGGTTCGGGGGCGGCCCGAACGCGTCATGCACCAGACGCTCGCGCGCATCGGGGCGGGGGCGGTCGAGCTTCTCGTAGTCCGCCAGCGCGTCCACCAGCGCCAGCCACCGCTCCGCATCGTCGTGCGTGGCGGGCCGCAGAGTGAATTCAGCCACGGTCCTCCTCGTCAGCGCGGCGCAGGTCGGCCAGGCGGGCGCGGTAGATGGTGACCATGGTGTCTTCGAAGAAGTGCTCCTCGCCGCCCTCGGGAAGGAGGTGCTTGATGGAGTGCTCCAGCGTGAGGATGGCCGCGAACGGCTTCGCCATCCAGCTCTCCAGGAGCCGGTCGAGCATGCGGCTCTCGTACGGCGGATCGGCGAAGGCGATGTCGTAGCGGGCGATGGGAAGCGCCGCCGCGAAGGGGAGCGCGTCCTTTTTGAAGATCCTTGTCTTTTCGCGCACGTGCAGCGCGGCGACGTTGGCCTTGAGCGCGTGCAGCGATGCGGGGCGCGTCTCCACGAAGTCCGCCGAGCGGGCCCCGCGCGACATCGCCTCCAGCCCGAGCGCGCCGGTTCCGGCGAAGAGGTCCAGCACGCGGGCGCCGGGGAAGTCCGGCTCCAGCAGCCGCAGCCACCCATCGCGCACGTGCTCGGCGGTGGGCCGCACGCGGCGGTCCGCGGGCGAGGTCAGGTGCCGCCCCGCCCACTTCCCCGCCACGATCCTCATACCGCTCCCTCCAGTGGATTTCGGCGCGGGGCAGACATCCCATTGGCCTCACGCAGAGGCGCAGAGACGCAGGAGAGAACTCCGCGCACTCTTCTGCGTCTCTGCGCCTCTGCGTGAGATAAGCTGTTCGTCATGCCGTCGTCCACTCCCGCCACTGCGGCTCATTCCAGCCGACGGCGAGGAGGTTGCCGGAGCGCAGGAGGGGCGTGACGAGGAGGGCGGGTTCGTCTTCGAGGAGTGGGATGATGCGCGACTCGGCGAGGTGGCCCGCGTGCAGTCCCCGCTCCCGGAAGCGCTTCGACTCGCGGTCCAGCAGCGCCTCCGCGCCGAACTTCTGGGCGAAGCGCTTCAGCTCGCCGGCCGATGCGGCGCGCTCCTTCAGGTCCACGAAGTGGGTGCGGATGCGCCGCTCCTTGAAGAATCGGAGCGCCTTGCGCGTCTCGGCGCACCCCTTGGTGCCGAAGATCTGGACTTCCATCAGGCGGTTGCGGTGGCGCGGCGGCGGGCGGCGGCCGGCGCGATGGCGCGCGCGGGAAGGTCGGCGGCCATGCGGCGGGCGGCCCACGCCAGCGCCAGGTTCACCGGCATCGCCAACGCGATGATCCACCCGTTCGCCTGGTCGAGCCCCGGAAGGATCTGCAGCACGAAGCCGAGCACCGAGAGCCCCGCCACCGCCGCACTCAGCAGCCACGCCGGCCGCGCCGCCCACCGCGCCCCGTACGCCAGCACCGGCAGCAGCAGGGCGAGTGGGAGCGCCAACGGCGAAAGCTGCAGGATGTTCTCGTTGCGGTAGGCGATTCCGTGATCGGTCAGCGACCAGAGCCCGGCCAGGATCCACCCGCCCGTCCCCGCGAAGAGGAGCCAGAGCCCCGCCACCGCCGCGAAGCCGAAGCGCGCGCCCCGGCCTCTCGATGCGCGCGACGCCAGGAACGCCAGCAGTCCGCCCAGCGCCACCCCCGCGACGAGGTAGCCGGGGAGCCAGTTGGGCGCCGAAGCCGGGGCGGGCGGGCGGGTGGAGCGGACGGCCTGCATCTCCTCGCGCACCAGCGGCACCATGCGGCCCGCGGCGTCCGGCACGCGCAGCTCGGCAAGGCGGTCGTGCAGCGCGCCGGGAAGGAACATCTCCTCCCAGCGCGAGATCGGCCGGTCCGCCGCGGGTCCCAGGCCGCCCATCAGCGCCGTGAAGATGGGGACGTCGGCGGCGCCGGCGGCGGTCAGGCGCTCGGTGTGCTCGCGGTAGGTGGTGCCGGCGGAGACGCGCTCCGTGGCCGCCTTCAGCCGCCCGCCCAGCACGCGGTCGATGGCGTCGCGCACGCGGGTGGAGCAGTTGTCCCGGTAGTAGTCGTAGCGGTAGAAGCGGTTCTGCGGGAGCTCGTTCACGGCCAGCAGGCGGGCGAGCTCGGTCGCCTGGGCGGGCGTCAGGTTGAGCTCCTGCACCGCCACCGTCCGGTTGTACGAGGCGTAGTGCCGCATGGTGGCGCCGGCGTCGAACGCGGCCACCCAGTACTCCATCTTCCCCTGGATGAAGTTCTTGAAGAAGTTCTCCTGCTGGAAGTCGAACATCCCGTAGTTGTACGCCAGCTCCTCGCCGGTGCGCGGGTCGTGCACCCAGATGGCGTTGTGGCCGAAGCGCTCCCACACCTGGTCGCCGGGGCCCATCGTCATCACGAAGATGCGCGGCACGGTGTCCGGCGCGGGCGCCTGCGCGGCGGCCGGGACGGCGAACGACAGGATCGCGAGGAGGGCCAGCGCGCAACGCGGGAGCGCGCGAAGGGTGTGCTGCATCACGAGGCGCATGCAAAGGGAACGCAACGGGTTGACCGGCAAGGTAACGCGCTTCCCCCCGCCTTCGCCACGCCCGGCGGGGGCGCGAATAGAAGCGGGGTCCCCCCGGATGCCGGAGGGACCCCGCTGTACCGCGCCGGAGGCGGTCAGTTCCGCGGGCGCTCGTTGTCCCCGCGAATGCGCACGCGCTCGGTCCGCTCGATCTCCACCCGGTCGCCGCGCCACTCCACGTCCAGCTGGCGGCGCTGGCCCTGGCGCACCACCTCCACCCGCACGCTGCCCTCCTGGGTGCCGAAGGCGCGGCGCAGGTCGGCCACGGAGCCCACCGTGCGGCCCCCGGCGCGCACGATCACGTCGCCGCCCTGCAGCCCCGCGCGCGCGGCCGGGGTGGAGCGCGACACCTGCAGCACCAGCACGCCGTCGTCCACGCGGAAGTAGCGGGCGAGCTCCGGGTTCAGCTCGGAGAGCTCGGCGCCGGCCACCGCGCGCCGCCCCACGTCCAGGAAGAAGGGAAGCGTCCGCACGCCTTCGAGCTCGCGTCCCAGCTCCCGCCCCAGCGCGCGGCCCATGCGGTCCATGGAGCGCAGGTTCACCACCACGCTGTCGCCCCGGCGGCCGTCGGGACGGTCGATGCTGTAGACGACGACGCTGTCGCCGTGACGCGCGCGCACCCGCTCGCGCAGCTTGCCCATCCGCCGGCCCAGGCTGTCCAGGCGTGTGCGTAGCGAGTCCACGCGGAACGTCACCCCGGTGTCGTCGTCGATGATGGTGACCTCATCGGGAAGGGTGCGGGTGCGGGCGATCGCCTCGCGGCGCGCAACGGCGATCACGCGGCGCTCCTCCTCCGCGCGGCCGCGGCGGATGCGCAGCCGCACCGTGTCGCCCACCTCGAGCTCCTCGCGCAGGCGCTCGATGGTGCGCTCGGTGGCGGGGGCGCCGTTCACGCGCACCACGACGTCGCCCGTGCGCAGCCCGGCGCGCTCGGCGGCGGAGCGCGCCACCACCTCGGCGACGCGGGCCTCGCGGGCGCCGGTGCTGTCCCAGTCGAACGCCACGCCCATCCACCCGCGCTGCGCACCGCCGGGCTGGGCGGCGAGGGCGGCGGGAGCCATCAGCAGTGCCGCCAGCAGCGGCATCCATCCCTTGATCAGGCGCATCTCTCGGTCTCTTTCGGTTGACTCGGTTTCAGTACCACGCGTTCTGCGACGCGCGGTCGATCTGCCGCCGGAGAGCATCGCGCTCGTCCAGGACGGCCAGGTGGTATCCGTTCAGCACGGGGTCGCCGGGGGCCCGTTCCAGCGCGCGGCCGGTGGTCTCCACCAGCGTGTTCAGGGCGGAGAGGCGGGTCTCCGGGTCGGCGCCGCTGGCCGGGTCCGCGATCTCGGCGTACTTGCGCAGGGCGGCCACGTACGCCGCCTCCGCCTCGTCCAGCTCCCGCGCCGCCGCCTTCGCTTCGGGCGTCAGCGCCGGTGCACGGCGCCTCGGCGCGACGCGCGGCGCATTCCCCGCTCGCGCCGACACCAGGTGCGCCACCGCGGGCTGAGCCGCGGGAACGGCGGCATCCCCCACCACGGGCGCATCCACCACCCGCGTCTCCGCGCTCGTCCGGGGAATCTCCACTACGCCCAGCACCCGGCCGGTGCTCTTGGACGGCTGAACGGGCGCCTGCGCCACACGGTCGGTCGTGCCGGGCCGCAGCAGCGACAGCCCCGCCGCGGCTCCCGTGGCCAGGACCACCAGCGCCGCCGCGATCCTCAGCAGCGGCTGCCAGCTGCGGACGGCGCGCGCCGGCGCCGGGCGCATCAGCCCTTCCTCGGCCAGCGCCGCCTCCAGAGCCCGCCAGGCGCCGGGCCTCGGCTCCGGATCGGCGAGCGCCGCGAGGGCGGCGGTCTGCGCGCGCATCGCGCCAAGCTCGCGGCGGCAGACCAGGCAGTCGCGCAGGTGCTCCGCCTCGGCCGGCTCGGGCGCTTCGTCCACCAGGCGGGCCAGTTCTTCCAGCGTCAGGTGCTGCATGCTTCCACTCCTTCCGCGGGGACGAGGGACGAGGGGCTCAGCAGCGACCTCATCCGTGCCCGCGCCTTGAAAAGCTGGCTCTTGCAGGTGCCGGGGTTCACCCCCAGCATCTCCGCGATCTCTTCGTGCGTGTACCCTTCCACGTCGTGCAGCACCAGCACGCGCCGCATCCCTTCCGGGAGCTTCTCCATCGCCCGCTCCAGCTTGAGGCGAAGGACGGCGTTCTCCCCCTGCGGCCTCACTGTGGCGCTCTGTTCTTCCAGCGGCGCCTCTCGCCCGGTGCGCCGCTCCCTGGACCTGCGCCCATGGAGTGCGCTGTTCACCGCAATCCGGTGGAGCCAGGTGGTGAACGCCGATTCCCCGCGAAAGGTCGGAAGAGCGCGGATGGCGCGCAGCCAGGCGTCCTGCGCCCAGTCCTCGGCGAGCGTGTCGTCGCCGGCCAGGCGGCGCACGACCGCGTACACGCGGCGTGCATGGCGCTGGTAAAGCGCCCGCACCGCCCCGCCGTCGCCCCGCTTCGCTTGCTCGATCAGCTCCAGGTCTTCCATGATCCGTTCACGGGTCCACAGCATAGGATGCCGGGTTCCGCGGAAGGGTTGCCAGGTGAAAGATATCGGCAGGGACCGGCGGATGGGCGGGTTCCCCTCATCCACCCCGCAGCGTGTTGGCGGGGTCGACGGCGGCCGCGCGGCGGGCGGGGATCCAGGCGGCGGCGGTGGCGACGAGGATCACGCCGACGGCCGCGATGGCGGTGACCGACGGCAGCGGGACGTAACGGAAGCTGTCGTCGGCGGCCAGCATGGCGCGGAGTCCCAGGAGGCTGACCGGAAGCCCGATCAGGAGGCCGAGGGCGCTGAGGCGCAGGCCGTCCGCTACGAAGCGCTGCACGATCTGGCGCGTGCGCGCTCCCACCGCGATGCGGACCGCGATCTCACCCCTGCGCTGGCTCACGGAGAACGCCACCACGCCGTACAGTCCAATCGCGGAGAGGAGCAGCGCCATCAGCCCGGCCGCCGAGACGGCGATGGTGAACATGCGGAAGTCGCGCCTCCCCTCCTCCTCGATGCTGGCGAGCGTCCGCACGCGCGTGGAGGTGCCGGGCGCCTCCGCCTGCACCACGCCGCGGATGGTGGGGAGGAGCGGCTCCGCGGAACCGGCCGTGCGCAGCAGCATCACGGTCGAGATCCGGCTGGTGTCGCGCGGCAGGTAGGGGCGGTACCCCTCGCCCGCCCTCCGTTCCTCCGGCAGCCCGTCGTCCACCACGCCGACCACCGTCAAGGTACGCGCGCCGCTCGTGGTGTCGGTGGCCGCCCGCAGTCGCCGCCCCACCGGGTCCGCCCCCGCCCACAGCCGCCGGGCGAGGTTGCCGTTGACGATGACGGCGACCTCGTTCGCCCGCGGCTCGACCGAGCTGGCGTCCCGCGGCCCGAACCGGCGGCCGCGCAGGAGGGGAACGTCCATCGCCGCGAAGTACCCCTCCGCCACCGTCTCGCCGGAAAGCTGGATGGCGTTCTGCGGCGCGCCCGGCACCCGGTCGGCGGGGTGCACGAGGTAGCCGCCGAGCCGCCCGGACCACCCGCCTTCGATCACCGCGGCTTCGACGCCGGGTGTGGCCTGCAGCTTCGCCACGATCCGGTCCAGCCTGGCGCGCAGCTCCCGCTTCGCCTCGGCCGCGGCGGGCGAGTTCCCGCTGATGCGTGCTTCGGTGCGGAGCCGCACCTCGACGAGACGGTCGGCGAGCGCGGTGCGGGTGCGTACCTCGTAGTTGCCCAGGATCAGCAGGAGGGCGGCGGCGAGGAGGACGATCAGCGGCTGCGTGAACGCGATCTGCGCCACCACCAGCCCGCGCTGCAGCCGGGCGCGCGCCGCGGCGATGGAGGCGCTCAAATCGCGCAGGGCGCTCGCGATGGCGATGCGAGTAGCATGCAGCGCGGGCGAAAGTCCGAACACCCCACCCACCGCCAGCGCGACGCCAAAGGTGAAGAGCGTCACCGGCCAGTTGATCCCCATCTCCAGCGGGAAGTGCGGGATCAGCCGCACCACGCCGCGGGTCACCATCCACACGATCCCGAGCGCCGCCGCGGCCGCCAGCGAGGCGAGGAGCGCGCTCTCCGTCAGAAGCTGGCGGATGAGACGGGCACGCGCGGCGCCCAACGACAGCCGGATGGCGATCTCCTGACGCCTCGCGGTGGCCAACCCCGTGAGCAGCGCGCTTACGTTGGTGCAGGTCACCAGCAGCACCATCAGCCCCAGGAAGCCGACCATCAGGGACATCAGCCGCACGTCGCGCTCAAACATCGGGTCGCCGCTGGAGGCGAGGAGCGGCACCACCTCGGTGGAGCGGTCCAGGCCGCGTATCGCCGCGCCGGTGACGGGGTCGCGCGCCGGAAGCTCCTCGATGCGGGACATCCGCCTCGCGATCACCCGCGTGGCCGCCTTCGCCTCGCCGGCCGTGACGCCCGGGCGCAGGCGCGCGACGGCTCGCAACCCCCCTGCCCCGCCCGGCGTCACCATCTGCCGCGCCGCGAGCGGCATCCAAAGCGTGAACCTGGCGATCGGTCCCATCCCGATGAAGCGCTCCGGCGCCACGCCGACGATGGTGACGGCCACTCCGTTCACGGTCACCGTGGAGCCGATCACCGCGGGGCTCTTCGCAAAGAGCTCGTCCCACGCGGTGTACCCGATCACCGCCACGGACGCATCGCCGTACGCGCCCGCCGGCAGCCCCGGCCCGAGCACCGGCCGCAGGCCCAGCACGGAGAAGTAGTTCTCGGTGGCAAAGGTCACCCGCGCGTCCAGCCCGCTGCGCTCGGCCCCGGCGCCGGCGTCCAGCGCCACCATCGCGTCCGCCCAGCCGGCGACGTCGCTGAACTGGCGGTTCAGACCGCGGTACTCGAGGAACTCCTGGTCGGAGAAGCCGCGTGCGCCGCGCTCCCCCTCGGCCGCGGCCTGGCTCCCGCGGATGCGGATGAGGGCGTCATGGCGGGTGAGCCCGGGCGGAGGCTGCACGGCGTACGAGTGCACGTAAGAAAAGAGCAGCGAGCTGATGCTCATGCCGATGGCCAGCACCAGGAACATGGTGAGGGTAGCTCCCGGCCGCCGCGCGAAGTGGCGTAGCGCGAACCTGAGATCGCCCGCCAGCGCATCCAGCCACCGCGTGCCGCGCGCGAACCGCGCCTCCTCCTGCAGGTAGGTCACGTTGCCGAACTCGCGGATCGCCTGCCGCCGCGCCTCGCGGGCGGAGAGGCCGCGCGCCATCAGTCGCTCGGTCGAGCGATCCAGGTGACTGGCCATCTCCTCCTGCATCTCCCGCTCGAGCCGCCTGCGCAGCACGATGGAGCGGATCAGGAGGCGCGCGCGGTTCAGCATTGGCGGGCCTTCGTGTTGGAGGGAGGGGGTCGGCGGATGCCGTCAGGTCACGCGCAGGATGGCGGTCAACGCGCCGGAGAAGCGCTCCCAGCTCGCGAGCTGCTCCGAGAGGTGCCCGCGGCCCGCTGTCGTTACCGAGTAAACTTTGGTGCGGCGCCCGCTCTCGGAGGTGGCCCACTCCGCCTTCAGCAGCCCGCGCTGCTCCAGCCGGTACAGCGCCGGATAGAGGGAGCCCGCGTTGACGTAGAGCACGTCATTGGAGATCGCCTGGATGCGCAGCGTGAGGTCGTAGCCGTTGGTCGGCTCCGCCCGCAGAAGCTGAAGGACGATCAGCTCCAGCGTCCCAGCAAGGAATGAAGTGTTGCCCTGAGTCATCAGCTGGCCCTGCACTAGAGGTTCTAGTGGTCAAGCGAGTATCACGCCTCTATCACTAGACTGTCAAGTGGAACGTCGGGACTCGTAGGGGCAGCCCCACGTGGCTGCCCGTGCCTCGCGCGGGACCGTCGCCCGGCTATCTCAGTACAGATGCATCAGTCAAAACGTTTCTGCGCCTATGCTTACATTGCACCATCAGGTCGGCAGACATTTGGATCACCACTCTTTGTAACGATCAGCTCAGTTATAAGACAGATGAATTGTCACGGCACGCCGGTAGCACAGGGAACGCGGTCGGATGGCGCCGGGTACCCGTCCCCCTGCCGCGGCACTCCGACCTCGCTCATGCTGGAAAGCCGATGAAGATCCAAACTCTGTCGTTTGCGCTGCTCGTGACCGGGCTGTCCGCGTGCATGCCGCCGCCACCGCCGCCCCCCGCGGCGCCGGCGCCCCTGCCGCTCCCGGCCGCGCCGCCCCCCAGTGCGGAGGAGGTGGAGCGCGCGGCGGAGGAGCAGGCGCGGCGCTCGTGGGAACAGGCGACTACGCTGGGGCGGCAGGGCCGCTGGCGCGATGCGGAGGCGCTCCTCCGCACGGCGGTGCAGCAGCGCCCCTCGAACCCCACGTATCACCTTGCGCTCTCCAACGCCCTCATCCAGCAGTCGCGCGAGAGCGAGGCCGCCGACGCCCTCTGGGCCGGCATCCGCGCGCAGGAAGCGGTGCCGAGCCCCAACCATCGCGTCCTGGTAGTGGACTACGAGCGCCTGGTGGAGCTCCTCACCCGCGTGGGCCGCGCCGCCGAGGCGCAGCAGGCCCGCGCCCGCCAAGCCGAGCACCGCCGGATGCGAGATGCGGGCGCGTGAGTGCGTGAGTGCGTGAGTGCGTGAGTGCGTGAGGCGTCGGGGGTGAGGCGTGGAACATGGGGCCGCCACTCCTTTCCTCTGTCATCCTGAGGGAGCCGCCAGACGGATGCTTACGGTGCGCCGTACTCCTGCGGCGACCGAAGGATCTAGCCGGCGAGGCAGGAAGCCGGTGGGCGACGACGAGCCCCTCGTCACGCGCAGTAGATCCTTCGCTCCGCGCCATAGTTCGCGGAACGGTCGAGGACAGAGCGGCGCGTCGCTCAGGATGACAAAAACGGTGGGACGCGCGCTCCCCTACGTGTGAGTCCGCACAGGCGGACCTCGCGTGGTCCCAGCGGCGGATTCATTCGCTCCTGCTCCGGTACATCGCTCTTGACTCCGCCCTAATTCGAAACTATTCTGGTTACAGTTAAACCGTTCCGAGGAGCTCGATGATCAGCAGCAGGGTG